>CAMWSV010000046.1 GCA_947177015.1 uncultured Porphyromonadaceae bacterium | reverse complement strand
CTTTTTTATTCCCCCCCTCTCTCCAATCCCTAATAACTAATATCGAATATCTAATCACTAATAACTAACCGCCAATGCCCTCCCCTGCTCATTCAAATATATGCGTAGTGGTCCCGGTCTACAATCGTGCCCGGGCCGTGGCGTATATGCTTGATAGTCTTGAGAAGCAGACCATTATTCCCGGCGAAGTAATTCTCGTGGATAATAATTCTTCGGATGATTCTTTGCAGGTGCTTCAAAAGTGGGCAGATAAGATGCGCACGCAGGGATGGGATGTGAAAGTAGCACAAGAGAAACGTCCCGGAGCATCGGCGGCGCGCAAGAAGGGGGAAGAAATGACCACTATGCCATACCTGGCATTCTTCGACTCAGACGATACGATGCACCCCGACTACCTCGAAGCCGCCATGCGCGATTTCGAGGCTGATCCGCATCTTCAATTTACGGTGTGGAATCTCACCTTCAATCATCCCGACGGATCCACCTCACGACGCCGGATCATGCCGGCTCATCCGCTGGAAAATCACCTCGTGCAAGGATTGCTATCCACGCAGGCATTTGCCGTGCGCACCGATTTTCTCCGGCAGATTGGCGGCTGGAATCCCGCCATCGGCGGTTGGGACGACTGGGAACTCGGTCTGCGACTGCTCCTCGGGGGCGGCAAATTCAAAATCACCGATGAATCCCGCTCCGAATTTACCGTACAAGCCGAATCCATCTCAGGCTTAAACTACCTCCACCGCAAAGGAGACTGGGAAAACACCCTCTCTGAAATGGACCGCATCCTCACCCAAAAGGAGCACTTTCTCTCCCTCAAAATTATCCGCCACGCTCAGCGCCTCCTCGCCTACCGCCGAGCCATCCTTGCCGCTCACTATCACCACGAAGGGGATCGCAATGCCGCCCGCCAACTCCTCCGCACCGCCATGACCTCACCTCACCTCAACCTCCTACACCGCTTCACACTCCGCGCAGCCTATCTCTTCACCCGCACCGGTCGGCGCGGCGCCGGACTCCTCTTCCCTCCCCTGCTCCGCTAATCCCCATAAAAGAGATGACACATAATCATCCCTAATATAATGAGTTTCATGTGATTCATATTGTTAATATGAGCGGTTATATTGCGGTTTTATGGAATTTTGATTAAATTTGCACTGACTTAACTATCCCGCGCCATCCGAAGGTCATATCTTTGTCATTGCCGGATGCCGGATAATTCTTACATTTATCAATTAACTCACTGAAATGATTACCTTAAAATCTTGTATGATGGTTGCCTGCGCACTCTCGGCAATCACCATCAGCGCAGCCGAGGCAAAAGTGGAGACTCGCGCTTACTTCGCCACTAACCCCGACAAAGGTGTAGGTCTCCCCGCTCAAATCACTATCGACGGCAAATTCAATGATTGGACCGAGGCACACATCATCGCCCGCAACGGCGCCAATAACGTTTCCACCGCATTCAAAGGTTCGCACGAAAACAATGTGCTCGACATCTACGCCGTATACGGCGCCTGGGATGATCAGAACGTATACATCGCCTGGCAGATGTGCAACACCGGCGACGTATGGGCACGCCCGGGCGATGGTCCTCTCACCGATTACGGTAAACCCGGCAACATCCCCCTGATCGTGGCACTCAGCGTCGACCCATCCAAACCCGGCATGACCGGTCTGCTTGAAGATGGCCGCTGCGTATGGGTTGACTCCCCCGGAATGGGCACCTCTTTCGACCCCGCTCAGGTGCACGTCGATCACCTCCTCTTCATGTCGGCAATGCCGGGACAGGGCAAACCCGCTATCTTCACCCCCGTCAATGCCAAAGGACAAACCAATTACGGCAACGGCTGCACCGAGTTCGCATCCGCAGGCGTGAAATATAACCGCGGCGACGGCTTCCAGCCCTCTTCACTCTGGCGCTGCAGTTCATACGCCGAGTGGTACACCCCCACCGAACTCAAATCTGACCCCTCAATAATTGACGATATTTACGACATCACCAAATACGACAATATCTACAACAACGACGTAGCCGGACTCCAGAAGCACGACAAGGATTACGACACATTCTACGAAATCGCAATCCCCATGAAGGTGCTCGGCATCAACCGCCAATGGCTTGAAGCCAACGGCATCGGTGTGCGCGTAATCGGCACCCGCGGCGAATCAGCCCTCGACTGCTGCCCATTCGACCCCGCAATGATGGATAACGCTCTCGGCGAATACGGCAAGGACAACTCTACCACTCACGAGAAAGACGACCTCGACGTGATCACATACGCCATGGCTGACCTCGGCAAGATCCGCGACCTCTCCAACATCGACCCCACTCCCGATCCCACTCCGGATCCTACCCCCGATCCCAACCCCAACCCTAATCCCGATGATCCCGCTGCAGACGGCGACTACGTGGTATATTATCAGGGCGAGGAATACGGCACACCGTTCGTATATATCTGGGATGCCGGAGCAGAAAACTATCAGTTTGCCGGAGCATGGCCCGGAAAGTCTGCCGAGGCTGTGCAGATCAACAAGAATAAATATTACAAATATTCATTCTCTACCGACCGCACTCCCGTCAGCCCCATGATTATCTTCAACGGCAACGGCAAGCAGACCGCCGACTGGGAATTCCACAATAAGGGTATCTACACCTTCAGCGGGTTCTCAGGCAATTATATGCTCGAATCTACAGGTATCGACGAAATCGAAGCCGCGGATTCAACAGTAATCTACTTCGATCTCCAGGGACATCGACTTCCCGCCGCTCCCGAAAAAGGTATCTTCGTAAAAGTAGCCGACGGCAAAGCCCTCAAGATAGTAAAATAAAACCGATTTATTCGATTTTTTACCACCCGAATTTAAATATTCCCGCCAAGGTCGCGTTTTCATTATAGGAAACGCGACCTTTATCGTCTCCAATCCTTCCAATCTCTCCAATTATTCCAATTATTCCAATCCTTCCAATCTCCTCCAATTAAAAATGCCCCTCCTTCAGGTACTGATAGTGGCTTTCGGAGCCAAAGGGATCGAAAGCATAGCCCGACTCCCGCACCCTCAGGTTGAGGGAGTGGAGTATATTGTCAGTTGGCAATATGCCGACGACGTTCCCGTGGTGCCTGAATCACTCCTGAAGCGGAAGGATTTCCGTATCCTCCCCACCCCTACCCGCGGCGTGGCGCGCAACCGCAATCTCGCTTTGGACGCCGCCACCGCTCCCATCGTGCTCGAAAGCGATGACGACGTATTCTACACCGAAGAGCAGTTACTCAGTGTAATCCGTGCCTTCGACGAGCATCCCGAGGCGGATTACATCAACTTCCGTTACCATTCGGATGATAACCCCATTCCTCGATTCGATGCCGAATTCGATATGCGCCGCCCGCCACGCGGATGGTATATCGGCGGAGCATTCGAAATGGCATTCCGACTCCAACCGATACGCCGCCGGCAAATCCGCTTCAACGAACTCTTCGGCATCGGCGCCGAGTTTCCCGCCGGCGAGGAGGATCTCTTCATCAACGACGTGCTGCGTGCCGGACTCAAAGCCATCCACCTGCCCATCACGATTGTGACCCACCCGGGCACCACTACCTCCATGCGTATGGAGCAGGCAGACTCGTTTATCCGCACCAAGGGTGCCGTTTTCACTTATCTGCACCCTCTCTCATGGCCGCTGCGTATGCTGGCGCACGCCCGACGCTTCTCTACCTCTCCGCGTGAGATAGCGCGATATATCAGAGCCTGGATGCGCGGTGCTCGCGATATACGTAAATTCAGATCCGATTTCACAAAAAAATAAAGCCTGCGCGATGACTCCCAAGATCTCTTTCATTATTCCCGCCTTCAATGCCGCCGGGTTCATCGCAGATGCAATCGACTCGGTGATAGCCCAGACTATTTCCGACTGGGAACTGATCATCGTAGATGATAATTCCTCAGACGCGACACTCCACATCGCTGACCGATATGCCGTCGCAGATGCCCGCATACGTGTGATCCGGCGCACCGAAGGGTCAGGCGGCGGATTTATACCGCGCTACGAAGCCGTGGCGGCAGCCAAATCGGATTTCATACTCCCCCTCGATGCCGATGATGTGATTCTTCCCGATTATGCGGCTATATTGCTGGGATTTATCTCCAATAGCGACGCCTCCGCAGGTACTATCGTCTATCCCGCCGAATATATGTGGATTCCTCCGTTTGACAAGGATCTGGCGTGGCGACCCGAATATTTCGATCCGCAGACGGAGATTACATGCCGACCCGGCAAGGATGCCGTGCGGCTCACTCTCGACGGCTGGCGCGTACCCGCCGCCGGCGGACTGATTCCGCGTGCGTTATATCTTGAGGCTTATCGCCAATACGGTATCCATCACCATAATTTCATATATGCCGATGAAATTCTCACACGCCATCTGATGTATCTCGCGCAGGAGGTGATTTTTACGGAGAAGGCAGTGTATTATTGCCGCACTCATGCCGCATCCGTCACCAATGCCACTTCGCTACGACGCCTCGAAATTCTCAAGGCCTGTCGCCAACTCCTGGATTTCACCCGCCTCAGATTCGGCACATCCTCAGAGGAGTATAGACTGGCGCATCGCCAACTCTTCCACTGGATTTTTCTCACGCTTGATCTCCTTTCCGACCCGCATTTCAGCGCAGCCGATCGCAAGAAAGGTTACGAGGCGATCGAGAGTTACCGCCGGCTGGTGGATCTCCCTTTGATCCGATCCGTAGTAAGCCGTAAATATCTGAGTGTATTCCACTTGCCGCTCCCCGCTATCCGCAGGATAATGAGTCTCAGGCATAAACTTCTTGGTAAATAATGGTTAAGGCTGACAATACGGAAAATTCCTATCGCTCCATCATAAGACGTATCTCGGCATTCGGCGGGGTACAGATCTTCAATATCCTCGTGAATCTGGCACGCGGTAAGTTTGTGGCGCTCATTCTCGGTCCGGCAGGAATGGGTGTGTCTTCGTTGTTTACCACTTCATCAGCCATAATTCAGCAACTCGGAAGTCTCGGTCTTAATCTCTCGATAGTGAAGGAGACTGCAGCCGCGAAAGATCAGCCCGGGGTGCTTCACACAGTGCTGCACGTGGCGCGCCGCCTGATATTGCTCACTTCACTCCTTGGCGCACTTGTATGCATCCTGCTCTCCCCCTGGCTCAGCCGGCTCACCTTCGGCAACTACGACTACACCTTCGGCTTCATACTCCTGGGTATCGCAGTGGCACTCTCCATCTGCGGCGCGGGGTATCTCGCCCTCCTGCAGGGCTTAGGCGATATACGCCGGCTATCGAAGGCCTCAATCGTAGGGAGCCTCACCGGACTGCTCTGCGGCGTCCCCCTCTACTACTTCTTCGGCACATCCGGCATCGTGCCGGCAATGATAATCCTCTCGCTCGCCGTGACGGCGTTCTATTACTTCTCGTTCCGCAAATCGGAACATCTACCCGCCCCGGCAGATGCGGACCTCGCGGCGACAGATATCAATCTGCGCGATCATCTCCCCCTGATACGAAAACTGATAAGCCTCGGAATCGTATTCATGATAGGCACTCTGGTAGGTTCGGCGGTGAATTACCTCATCAATACCTTTATCCGCTGGCAGGGATCGCTGAGCGATGTCGGACTCTTTCAGGGAGCCAACTCGCTCACCAATCAATACATGGGGATTGTGTTCAGTGCTTTAGCCATGGACTACTTCCCGCGCATCTCAGCCATAGCCTCGGATGCCGTCAAACTGCGGCATATCGTCAATCGTCAATCGGAACTCGTGATGCTCATCGCCACCCCAATCGTAATGCTGGTGATAGTGCTCGCCCCGGTAGCCATCCGCATGCTGCTCTCCGACGCTTTCCTCAGTATCATCCCTCTGCTCCGCTGGCTCGCTATGGGGGTATTGCTGCAAGGGATAAGTTTTCCGCTCGGCTATCTCTTCTTAGCCAAAGACAACAAAAAGATCTACATCTGGCTTGAAGTCGTCAGCGGCAACATCATCTGGTTTGCCACAAGTGCCGGAGGTTACTACCTTTTCGGACTCAACGGGTTAGGGATCGCCTTAGTGGCGCGCACTATAATTGACATCCTCCTCAACTACCTCATCTGTCGCCGCTACTACGCCTTCGACTACACCCCGCGCACCATCCTCACCCTCCTGCTCTGCACCCTCACCGCCACCATAGTCTTCCTCCTCACCCTCCACTCCCCCGCCATCTCAACACTCCACTCCTCTGCCATCTCCACCTCCTCCATTCTCTCCATCACATCCGATCCCCTCACCACCTCAATCATCTGGATGCTCCTCCTCACTACCATCCTCACCGCCATTCTACGCCTACGCCACCTCCTCCGCTCCAATTCCTGATAATGAATCAAACCTATTTTCTGAATAGTATTCATTGGATAAAGTTTCAGTTTCTCCCGTTAATGCAAAATATAATGATGGGTAGGGGCTATTTATTTGAAGGGGAGGTAGTAGCGGGGGTAGACGGTGGAAGTGCCGCCGAGGCCGTGTTTCTGGCGGTAGAGGGGGGCGTTGAGAATGAGGCCGTGGGATTCGTTGCTGGTGCCGAAGTCGAAGTATTCACGATCGGCAAAGACTTCTGCTATCAGGCGGGAGAAGAGCAGCGTCAGCAAACCCCGTTCGCGGCCGCGGAGGGTGCTGCAGATGTATTGGGCGTGCACCGTGACGCCGCAGTCGAATATGCAGACTCCCGCCTGCCACCCCTCTGAGTCGCCCAGCATGAAGACGCGTATCTGCCGGGGAAATCGTTCCTTTAATCGCGATAATTCCGCCGCCGTATGCACGGGGGCTACCCCGTGACGTTCCTGCAGACACGCAGTGAGTAATTGATGAAATTCAGCAGTGTCTGCCATCTCATCGATATGTACGGAGGAGTCTTTCAGAGCCCGCTTCGCATATCGCTTCTGGCGCGAGTTGAAGCCGGGATTATCACGAAGGGCAATCGTGGCGGAGACGTTGCATTCCGTCAATTGCGCCCCCATACGGAACAGAGCGTAGATATCCTCCTGCGATGGACGACGCGCATAAATCCATGGTATCGGACGATAGTCGATCCCTTCGATACCGAGATTGAGACAGTATTCCTGCAGGGCGCGGAAAAGTTGCAGCATCTCTTCGGCATCGGGATGTCGCTCGCCGCATATCCATCCGCCGTAGGTCAATCCTCCGTGACTCTGCAGGATGTGTCTGCCGGAATCATCCACACACTCGTTGGCCGCCAACAGGGCAAGAATCTTCCGCCCGCGGCGTGCAATCAGCGAATGATCGGCAAAGCGATCGGAATGATAATCCATGAAGTCGCGTCGCAGAATGAATGTGGCGTTGCGCGAGGTATCTGCAAAGCGATCCCATTCATCTTTCATAGTTGCGTCATATCGGCATAGTTCAATAGCCGGAGCGCCGTCGGCAACGGGCGGATTTATTGTATCCATAACTGCGGATTGAGTTTTTCCCTCCCCTTCCACACTTCAAAGTGGAGTGTGCTGTGACCGGGATTATCGGCATCATCGGTGAGTGTGCCGATAGTCTGCCCTTGCTTCACACTCTCCCCAACCTTTACGGATGCCTTGCCGATGTTGCCGTATACAGTGTAGTAATCTCCGTGACTGACGATCACCACCGTCGAGAAACCGGGCACCACATATACGCCCGAAACCTCTCCGCCATAGACACTCTTCACGGAAGCCCCCTTCGATACCTCCACGTCGATACCGGGGTTATCGAAAATCACATCGGGCAGATCCGGAAGTGCATGGCGTCCGAAACGGTCGGTGACACGCCATGCTCCTGCCACGGGACGCGGCAGCGCCCCTTTATGATTACCGAAGTTGCCGGCAGGTTTCGCCGCCGGCTTGGGAGCCACATTCTCATTTGCGGGCGCCGGCTTCTGCGGAGCAACCGGTTTTGCAGATTCCTCCTTACGTGTATCCTTACCTTTGGTATACTTGCCGTTCTTCCCCTTGCCGGCATCATTGCGCGGCTTGCGATTGCGCGCGCTTGCATAATCCTGTGAAGATGATTCCTTCTTATTCTGAGCCTTTGCGGGGGGTACCGTCACATCCTTAGTGGAAGTGCGCTGCTGAGTCTGGCGGGCTTGCTCCTTAGCGGCAGCCTCGCGTGCCGCCTGCTCTTTTGCCGCCTGCTCCTTGGCGGCCTTCTCCTTAGCCACACGTTCGCGCTCAGCCTTGGCGGCTTCCTCGGCAGCCTTCTGCCGGGCTATACGCTCCTGCTCGGCGCGTGCCGCTTCCTCACGCTTGCGGCGGTCAGCCTCAGCCCTGCGTTGTTCCTCGGCAATCACTGCCGCCACCTGATTACGCAGGGCATTCACCTCACCCTGCTTCTTGGCAAGGTGATTCCTGAGCGCCGCGCCGTTTGCCTTAAGTTCGGCAACTACCACACTCTGGCGCTGCTTCTGCTCCGAGAGTTTGGTCTGCACTTTCAGTTCGCGGCCGAGCACAACATCCTTGGCGGATTTGGCCTGCTTCAGTTGGTCGTTGGCTTTGGAGAGTTCCGCCACTTTGGCCTGTATATCACGCGTCTGACGATCTTTCCATTCCGAAAATTCTTTCAGATAGCGCATACGGCGCTCTGCCTGAGCGAGGTCCTTTGCCGAAAATAGATATGACATCCCCGAATGGCGCTTCCGGCTCACGCGCATCTTCTTTATAGCCTTGAGATATTCGGAGCGCAGACGTTCGAGTTCGCGGGTTTCGGTAGATATTTTGGTTTCGAGATCGCCGATTTTATCTTCCAGTTGTCCCACTTCCGCAGTGAGCACATCGGATTCTTTCTTGGAGACGGCAATGTCGTTTTCAAGACGTGATAATTCGCTGAGATTACGTTTCACTTCAGCCTCGTTCTTCTTGAGTTCCTGCTGAGTCTTCTTCACCTCTTCCTGTGCCGATTGTTCGCGGCGCTTCAATTCGTCGGCGGAGAGACCCGCACTTCCGGAAGTCCCTTTCGTAGACTTACCGGCTGATTTGCGGGTTTTGGTCTGCCCGCCACCTTTGGCGGAACCCTTCCGGGTATTCGAAGCCGCTCCTTTCGAATTGCTCCGGGCAGTAGATTTCTTTGAGGTGTTCTGCGCGTAGACATTCCCGGCGGGCACCCCGCAAAGCAGGGTGAGCGCCAAGACGATGGAGGTCACCTTACCCATAATTGCGCGCAACGTTCTCAGGCGCCGCATATATTTATTGTCGCGATTTATCACTTTTTTCAGATTCAGAATTTCATTACATCGGAGAGTCCCGCCTCACGGTAACCACGAAGGTCAAGACGCTGGAAACCTGAGGCTCCCATTTCGATTTTCATCCCTTCGAGCCCCACGCTCATGGCTTTGCCGTTTACCGTCACATTGATGGCGGCGTCAGCCACGTTGCCGGAGTATGCCACCCGCGCCGAGGCTTCGGCAGAAATCTCTTCCACCGCACTCTGCATCCCGGAAGGCGCCGGGGCAGTGTGAGGCTTCCCTTTGACAGCCATCATCTCCAGGATACGTCCGTTACGGTCTACGGCATACCCATAGTCTATCGCTCCGTATTCTTCCGGCAATTCGCAAGTAATGAGATATTGCTCATCGCCAAAGAGGAAGATGCCCGTATCCTTATAGTTTGACTTGGAGAGCGCGCCGGAGCCGATAATGGTGGCGCGCCCCATAAGAATATCCTGGAGATTGGAGTGCACGCAGGCGCTCGCACTGCCGTAAGCCGCCAGATTGATGCGCGTATAGCATTTCTTGAATTTATTGATAACGTTGATATTTCGATTGTCGATCTCGATACGCGCCACTTCGCCTACGAGCGGGGCTCGGAGTGAGATCAGCGTGAGCGAATCGCGCAGCATCCACGTCTTCATGGTCACGCTCACGGGGAGCATATCGGCTTTCACCTTTGCCGACCAAGCGGCGCTGCGCCAGTTTTTATAATCTTTGGTGATGGCTGCCACTGCCTGCTCCGCTTTCTTACCCGTAAGTTCGGTCTGAGAGTACACGGGCGCTGCGAAGAGAAGCGCCATAAGCATCATCGCCGCCACACGCCATGCCGCCTTCATACTCTCAGTGATATATTTCGTATTCATTGATACGGTAATATTATAGTTTTAGTAATGCTTTTATTTTTAATTCTCCGGCGTGATATCGGCAGAGATTGCTTGGTCGGAGTTGGTCTGACTTGGTCTGACAAAGTCTGATAAGGTCTGACAAAGTCTGACAAGGTCGGAGTTATTCGTAGAAGAAAGTCTTCTGTCGCACCTTGCGCTGAAGCACCTCCCTGTCGGGATCACCGATCAGAGCCTTTTTCCAGTTTTCCACTGCCGCTTCGGGTTCCTTATTCATAAAGAGGATATCGCCCAGATGCTCATATACTTCCGAATTGTCCTTCACGTCCGAGTCTTCGCCGAGAAGTTCGAGTGTCTTGAGTTGGGTCTCCTTCGCCCCCTTATAGTCACCCTGGCAGAAAAGCACCCATGCGCGGGTGTCGAGATACGTGGGCTGGTCGGGAGTAATGCTCACGGCACGCTTCGACATCTCATCGGCCTTCTGAAGTTGCTCCTCAGTGAAGCCTTTTCCATCCTTGGTGAGGAAATAAGCGTAATTATTGAGGGTCAATGCCGAGTTGGGGTTGAGTTTCAACGAATTTTCGTAATTCCTGAAAGCCTTCTCCTTATTCTCATCGTTTCTTTCAGAAGCCTTCTCCTGACTATATATTTTAAAGAACGCATCCCCGATTTCCTGATAGAGGATTGCCAGGGTATTCACCCCGTCGGCAGTGAGGTACTTTCGGAGTGCATCCATATTCATCTCCCCGTCGATGCTCTGTCCGGGGAAGTACATATCCAGTTCCTCCCTGTAGATCTTCAAAGCATCATCGCCACGCTCCTTAAGCATAGCCATTCCGCCGGCGAGCGAGAAGGAGGATACCGCAGGGCGCTCGATATATTTCTTCGCCTTCTCGAAGTATCCGAGTCCGCGGTCAAAGTCATCTGCCATCATGCAGTAATACATGGCCTGATCCCAGTATTCGTTGACCGAATGGTCAAGGTCGAGAGCATAATCTATCTCTTCAAGCGCCTTGACATAGTCCTTTTTCGATGCACTGTAGCGCGAAGCCAATGCCAGAAGTTCGGGTTCATGAGGATATTGCGAGAGTAGCACGCCAAAGAGTTTGTCGCCTCGCGCGCGATCACCGTTGCCGTCGATGATGCCCTGCAGATAATATGCCAGCACATCTTTCTTAGTGGAGAAATCGAGATCTTCACAGAGCAGTGCTTCGTAAGTCTTATTATCGAAATTGACACTATCACCGAGGGTCTTGTAATAACTTGCCATCTGGAGTTTGATGCTCCCCCCGTTGTTAGGCTCCATCATATCCTCAGCCTTACGGAAATTGGAGAGAGCCTCCTCCTGCATACCGAAATAACTCTGCATACGCGCCAGGAAAGCGGGAGCCCCGGCTTCGGCAGGCGACGTCACTATCCATTGGCGCGCCACGTCGAGTGCCCCGACTGTATCATTGAGAGCAACCTTGATGCCGGCTTTACGCACGAAGTATTCGGCATCTTCACCATCGATGCGCGCTATGCCGTCGAGCATTTCCACCGCCTTCTCGGGTTCGTTGATGTCGAGATATAACCCGGAGAGCATCTGCATCACGTCTGTATTGCCGGGATTCTCCTTATTAAGACGTTCAATCACCGCTACAGCCTCTTGCAATTCATCGGCACTCTCCATGATATTTGCATAGAGAAGATTGGGGAAGATATCCCCGGGATACGCATCGATAAATTTGCGGGCTATACGCTGTGAATTACGTTTTTCGGCGTCCGTGGATAACCCCGACTGAGGCATACCGTAGCGGCGGACGCCATACTGGAGGGCCGCCTCGGCGTATGTGGAGTCACTCTCATACGCTTTGCGGAAGAGTTCGGCTCCTGCGGCAGTATTGCCTGCCACCTCCTGCTGTACAGCCGACATATAGTAGTGGCGTGCCTTGCGGCGCGCAGCCTCATCAGGCGATTTGGATTTACGCGCCTCCGCGCTCCCGATGAATCCCGCCATAAGCATGAGCATCACCGTGAGCAGCGCCACACCCTTGCGCCCTTGATCGTATAATTTCATTTTCCGTGTGTTCGTGTTGTATATTGTCAGGAGTGTGTATCGATAATCACTTCGTGCCCGTATGGCCGAACGCTCCGTTCTCCCGCTCCGTACGGTCGAGACGTTCCACCGGCTCCCACTCCACTTTAGTATAACTTTTGATCACCATCTGGCAGATACGCTCACCATCCTTGATCTCATAGTCACATTCGCCGAGATTGATGATAATGATGCCGATTTCGCCACGATAGTCAGCGTCTACAGTGCCGGGAGAATTGAGTATTGTCAATCCGTGATTCAGAGCAAGCCCCGACCGCGGACGTATCTGGCACTCATAGCCCTGTGGCAACTGCATAT
>CAMWSV010000045.1 GCA_947177015.1 uncultured Porphyromonadaceae bacterium | reverse complement strand
TAATGAATCGTGATTACCGAGGGTGGCTTAAGAAAACGGTTGCCCTCGGTTTTGTTTTTTTATGTAGTAAATGGATCAATGAAATAGGTATCAGAAGGAGAAGTGGAGTGCAACGCGGAGGCCCGAGTGGGGAGCGGAAGGGACGTGGCGATAGGTGAGACGCCACACGTAGTCAAGGCGAAGGCAGGAGAGAATATTGTCGATGCCGACGCTAAGTTCCATGTAGGGGGTGGAGTTCAGGCGGGCGGTGGCTGATCCGTCGGGAAAACGGAAGAGTTCCGGATGCTTTTCCGGGTCGTTTTTGGATGTCAGTCCTCCCATCAATCCTTTGAAAGTCACCACTTCGCGCAATTTTAAGCGCTTAATACCGGGTATATGGTTGAATAGTACGCCATTGCCGTAATACGAAAGATCGACTGATCCGTAATAATCAATCGGAAACTCCATAGGATTCATCAAGGAATACGACTCATTCTGTATCGTATATGATAGATTGGCGTTCTGCCACATGAGAGCCGGAAAATCTACCTGACTCCAAATCTTACCACCCTTGAGTATCACATCGGCGTAGCCGAAGGCGGAAAACCAGAAACGCTTGAATAAGGAGATTTCCGAAGCGTTCAGGCAGAATGTATTGCCAAGGATCCGGGCAGGCATATAGGTGTGGCAGAGTTTGATTATCGGAGCATCACGATTGACGGGCACGCGTACCGAACGCCCTTGCATAAACTTCTCGCCCGGAGCGTAACGCAGTTCGAAATGAAATCCCGCCTGAATCATATTCTTTATCTCGTGGTTATACCCGTCAACGAATTTCACCCATGGTGTACTATTGTAAATATTATGGGTGAATGAGGTTATGAATGAGAAATGATTTGGAAGTTCCATCTGATATGTGGCTCCCGCCTCTCGATGATATAGTGCCAGATATGACTTCTCACGTTTCAGCGATAGAAACACATTATCCGAATTGGCATTCGAATAATGCTGCCCAAGTTCATCAAGGTCATATTTATAGTGAAGACGCAGCGAATTGATAGGGAACTCTGCTGAATGATACTGTTTCGCAGCGAAACTGTATTCCAATTCGAGGTCATATTTCACCTTACGGTCTTTAAAACCGTATGCCACATAACCGCGCCCGAACCAGTGAGACGACAGATTGGCAGTGGTGAGTCCGCCCAACCTTAGGCGAACCCCCTCTATGGAATTATATGAGATGAGGGTATTGATCGGTCCGCAATCAAACTTGGAATCCTTACCGGTGGCAACATATCCTGTCACCAATATCTTCAATATCTTCTCTGTCCAATAAATAGCAGGATACTGCCTCATCTTATTCATGAAACTCCCCATGCCATTCTCAGCATGAGATAACGGCGACATTCTGAAATCGTTCCATTTATCCCAGGGTTGCAGATTGGAATCCTCAAATACGATATAATTATTGGCATCATAGAGGAAATTATGCAGGCTGCTGTCGAGTTTAAAATGCGGTCTGTCCCGACGGTTCAATCTCCGGGCATAAAGGGTGGGGGTATTGGGTATTACAGTGAGTTCAAGCGACATATCATCACTAACCTTATGGCGCTTGCCATATTCATCCTTGTAATACTCCTGAGTCACGAAGATATTATCCACATAATTCAGATTGATGTAGCGAGGCACTTTCAGTTCCGCACGTCTGATAAAATAGGATGAGTCATTCAACTCCACCGCCACTTTACCTATAAATCCGAAGGATTCCACACTTCGTGGTCGGAAATTCAATTCAAGGTGCCGCTTGCCATCGATTATTACCGTATCGCCCAGATGAAAATGATAGAAATCGGGAGCGATATGAGAGAATGGTCCTACAAAACGTTGTTGAAGCACCGGGATAGCCTCGGCATATAGATTTGTCTCCACCAGGATGTCATCGAGCATCTTGGTCACATTTTCCTGATCGAGTTCATCATCAATACCTACACTTCGCTCACCTCTTACTATCGTTTTATCTTTCAGGAAATTAAGGGAGTGTATATTTGTCCCTGCCTTCTCGCGCAGAGATAGCAGCATTATAGGCAATCCGGTATGGGCTGCCGTATCGGCATAATCCTCGAGAAGTCTTAATCTGTCGGCTCGGGATAAATCCTCCGGACGCGCATTGTTGATGCCATACACCGTCTTCGTGTAGAATTCTTCGGAATACTCCGGGAGCATACGCGGATCGCCTATGTCGCGGGCAGAGCGTATCTTACGCATCAGATCCAGAGCGGGATTATTCTTTTTGGAGTACTTCCCGTTAAATCCCGTAATCTCAATCTCATCCAGCACTCGCAGGATTGTATCCTGTTCGGTGGGTGATTGCGCAAATTGCTGCGACATGGCTGAGTGTGGGGTGCTGAACTGCATAATGATGAAGAGAAGAAGCAATAGATGCCTCCGGAGAGCGACTTCTTCAAAATTATTTTGTAATTTTGTTGACTTCATTAAGAATACAGTTCTCGCATTATAGACATTATAAACCGGAGCGAGCCGGTTTACGGATAAAAAAACTACAGATTATGATAGAGATAGAGAGAAAATTTCTGGTGGAAGGGGAGGAGAATATCGCTCGGATACGTTCCGGCAGCCCGGTTAGAATCACGCAATGGTATCTCAATCGCGACAAGCATCGTGTGGTGCGGGTGCGCATCAAGGGGGAGAAAGCGTATCTTACGATCAAAGGCAAAAACAACGGCATAAAGCGCGCTGAATTTGAATATGAAATCCCGTATGATGATGCGCTTGCTATGTTGCCCCTTGCAGAAGGCACGGTAATCGAAAAGACACGCTGGATTCTGAATTACGCCTGCCACAGATGGGAGATTGACGAATTTCACGGCGCGCATGCCGGATTGGTATTGGCAGAGGTAGAGATGCAATCCGAAGATGAGGAGGTGGAATTACCACCGTTTATCGGCAAAGAGGTCAGCGATGACCCCGCCTACTTCAATTCCAATCTTGCCATCTGATCACTTCTGCGCGGCCTCAGCCTCGCGTTCCAATACGAGTTTCACCTCCTGGAATAGTTTTGAAGCAAATACGAAGTCATTGAGACTCTCCGATTTAGCACGGAAGATACTCTTATCGTCGCCTATCCAGTCGCAATGACCGCGATTGATAAACACGATTTTTTCGCCGATGCCCAGCACTGAGTTCATATCATGGGTATTGATCACGGTAGTCATTCCATACTCATGCGTTATGTCTGAGAGCAATTCATCGATAAGGATTGATGTCTTCGGGTCGAGCCCTGAGTTCGGCTCATCGCAGAACAGATACTTCGGATTCAGGGCAATTGCGCGCGCGATAGCCACGCGTTTCTGCATGCCGCCCGAAATTTCCGACGGATATTTATTATCAGCATTCTCAAGTCCTACACGTCGGATGCAGAAATAAGCACGTTCGAGTTGCTCCTTATGCGATAGGGGTGAGAACATCTTGAGCGGAAACATTACATTGCCCAATACCGTCTCATTATCGAAAAGTGCCGATCCCTGAAACAGCATGCCGATTTCAGTGCGTATCTGGCGGCGCTGTGCGGTATTCATATTTCGGATTTTTCTGCCATCGTAAAGGATTTCCCCCTCTTCGGGAGTCATCAATCCGATAAGGCATTTCATAAACACTGTCTTTCCCGACCCACTCTGACCGATTATCAGATTTGTCTTCCCGGTATCGAATGTAGCGTTTATATCGTATAAAACCTGCTGGCCGTCAAACCATTTAGAGACGTGCTTGGCTTCAATCATAATCGTGTAAGTTTTATTGGAGGAGAAGTTTTGTTAAAATCACGTCGGCGAGGAGAATGAGAATCGAACTTGCCACTACGGCATTCGTACTCGCTTTGCCCACTTCGAGTGAGCCTCCCTTCACATAATATCCGTAGAATGCTGCCACAGATGATATGATATAGGCGAAGAAAAGTGTCTTGATAATTCCATACCACACATACCATTCGTTGAAGAATGACTGTATGCCGTAGACGTAGGTCTCCACCGTCAGCATACTCGTGAACTCTGCGATAAACCATCCGCCCAACAAGCCGAAAAACATCGAGAGCACGCACAGCACCGGGATGAAGAGAGTGAATCCGATGATCTTCGGCAGCACGATAAAGTTTGCCGAGTTTATACCCATGATGTCCATAGCATCTATCTGTTCGGTGACTCTCATCGTGCCTATCTCCGAGGCGATGTTGCTCCCCACCTTGCCGGCAAGGATAAGACACATCATCGAACTCGAAAACTCCAGCAGCAGGATTTCACGCGTGGCGAGACCCGTGGAATATGAGGGTATAAGCGGCGATACGATGTTGAGGGTCATCTGGATACATATCACTGCGCCGATAAAGAGGGAGATGATGATCACCAGAGGGATAGAGTCCACACCGAGTTTATAAATCTCCGCTACGAGCGATTTGAAGAAGACATTCCATTTATCGGGCGCTCTGAACACTTGCGTAAGAAATCGGCAATATTTGCCAAACGTATTGATAGACGATATAATCATAGTATATATGTTTCGGGAGAGTTTTTACAAAGCCGGAGAGTAATATATTGAAATGCAAATTTAATAAAAATTTCTTTTATAAAGCCGGAATTTTCAAAATTATATATGTTGCATTATTTTTTAAGAGGTTCATAATCAATAAAGGCGAAATATTTATTATATTTGCACATTAAGAATAAAATTCGCGGATATTAGTAAGTTTGGTAAATCAGCAAGCAGTTGTTTTTTAATCTTGAATGAGGAGATTTGGTGCTTTAGTTCCGTAGCATAGTGGTCTATGGCGCATAACTAAGGAGAAAGATTTGCCGTTCATAAGGCAAAACAACGAACATTCGCATTATCCAATCCCTTACTTAATGTCAAAGAATATGCTAATTTAAAAAATTACTTAAGATCTATTACATCATGTTGATAATAGGTATAGCGGGGGGCACCGGATCGGGCAAATCTACTGTAGTCAGGAAGATAGTGGAGAGTCTGCCTCAGGATGAGGTGGCTGTGATCCCTCAGGACTGTTACTATAACGATAATCACCACATACCTCTTGAGGTGCGGCGCACTATGAACTATGATGAGCCCGCGGCAATCGAATGGAGTCTGCTGCGTCATCAACTCCGGGAACTCAAAGAGGGCAGAGCCATTGATATGCCCCAGTATGATTTCATCACCTGTTCGCGCTTGCCCGAAACCGTTCGTATCGAACCGCGTGAGGTAATAGTGGTCGAAGGAATCCTTATGCTCACTCAGCCCGAACTGCGCGATATGATGGATGTGAAGGTATTTGTGGATGCGGATGCCGATGATCGTCTTATCCGCGTAATAAATCGTGACTGCGTGGAGCGTGGTCGTACTCCCAAGATGGTGATCGACCGGTACGAGGCTGTGCTCAAACCGATGCACGAACTCCATATCGAGCCCTCCAAGCGGTATGCCGACCTGATCATTCCTCAGGGCGGACATAATAAAGTGGCTATCAAACTCCTCACCGACTATATCCGTTCGCTTTTGCCCTCTTTCCGAAAGTAAGTTCTGATTTATGAGATTCTTTAAGAAGAAATCAAGAGAGGAGAAGCCCGCTATGCCTGCGGCTGCAGATACTCTCGGCATCGAGGAACCCGATCTTCGCATCGAGGAGATTTCGCAGACTGAGGTGATTCCTACGCCTGATGGCGTGGAAGTAGAAATGAGCGAGAGTATCGTGCCGGAAAAGGGGATTCTGCGCACGCAGAATCTTGTGAAACGCTATGGCAGACGTACTGTCGCCAACCACGTCAGCATTGAGGTGAAACAGGGTGAGATCGTAGGTCTGCTCGGTCCAAACGGCGCCGGAAAGACCACTACTTTCTATATGGCTACCGGGCTCATAACCCCCAATGAAGGTAAAATATACCTCGATGATAAGGATATTACCTCACTCCCCGTGTATAAACGTGCTCAACTCGGAATCGGGTATCTGGCTCAGGAAGCGAGTGTATTTCGCAAACTCTCGGTGGAAGACAACATTCGTGCTATCCTCGAAATGACTAATCTGAGCAATGCAGAACAAAAGGATAAACTGGAATCGCTCATTGAGGAGTTCAGTCTGCAGAAAGTTAGGAAGAATCTCGGCGACCGACTCTCGGGCGGCGAACGCCGGCGCACCGAGATAGCCCGATGTCTTGCCATTGACCCCAAATTCATCATGCTCGACGAACCCTTTGCCGGAGTTGACCCCATCGCCGTGGAGGAGATTCAATCCGTCGTGTATAAGTTGAAGGATAAGAACATCGGTATCCTCATCACCGACCATAATGCGCCGGAGACACTCTCTATCACCGACCGCGCTTATCTCCTGTTCGAAGGTAAGATATTGTTCCAGGGCACATCTGAGGAATTGGCAGAGAATCCTATCGTCAAGGAGAAATACTTGGGTCGTAACTTCCTCTTCCGCCGTAAAAAGTTCGATTGATAGTATAATTCGATTGATATTGTATTAAATATTTCCTTAAGATAATTATACCCTTAAGATGCCCATAGGATTAAATAAAGCCGATCTGAAGCAAGGGGAGGGGGAATACGCCATTATTATCCGGTTGGGGATTCTCTTCCTATGTTTCGCCGTGATGCTCATCGTGGCGTCCTCCATTGCCGTAGTAGTGTCAGGATATTTTGAAAAAGACACGCGTTGGTATTACCTCTCGCAGAATATATGTCAGTGTGCCGTGGGATTTATCGGCACGGCAGTTGCAGCGGCATATTTTATGTCGCGACGCCCGTGGCGCTTCATCGGAGTTGACGTCCCTACGGGTGTCAACCCCTATATCGGAGTGCTGATAGTGTATCTAATAAGTATTCCGGCGCTCGATCAATTGGTGCTTTATAATTCCGAGATGCGACTCCCTCCGTGTCTGTCGGGAATTGAACGATGGATGCGGCAGATGGAGGATTCTTCGGCTGCCCTGACAGATATTATTCTTAACGACACTACGGTATCCGGACTCATCAGCGGAATCCTTGTGATCGGTATACTCACCGGATTGGCTGAAGAACTCCTCTTCAGGGGAGCATTGCAACGCACGCTCTCCACCTTCCCGCCCCTGCGGCATATAAGTATGTGGATAGCGGCATTTATCTTCTCGGCGGTACATCTCCAGTTTTTCGGTTTCTTTCCCCGCTTCGTGATGGGACTCTTCTTCGGCTATTTATTTTATTCCACCGGTTCGATATGGCCCTGTGTCTTTGCTCATGCCCTCAACAACAGTATGGTGGTGGTAATGAAATGGCTCGAATTAAGAGGGTGCGACCTCAATGCCGTTTTCCATAAGTGGGGTGTGGTTGAGAGCGGATTCCCCATCATCCCCTTTATCAGCCTGCTGCTGATGATATTATTCTTCTCACTATGTTACGATAGATTCTTCTCTGCAAAATCACCCGTCGAAGATTCCAGAACGAAGGTATTGTAATCTCATATCTAAGCCCCGATCTCTTATTTTATGGCAAAGAAAGCATCATCTCAAGGCGACTTCCGCACAATACTCACCGACCTCCGTAAGGGAGTCTTCGCCCCGGTATATCTGCTCATGGGTGAGGAGACATACTATATCGATAAATTGGTGGAGATCCTGGAGACTGCTGTAGTGAAGAATCCTGAAGATAAGGAGTTCAACTTCACTACTTTCTACGGTCAGGATGCCGACATCGACACCGTGATAGCCACCTGCCAGCAATATCCCTTTATGACAGAGCATCGCATCGTGTTGCTAAAAGAGGCGCAGAGTATGTTTCGGGCTAAATCGGCATTGGATGCTCTGGCATCTTACGTGGAGCATCCCAATCCGCAGTGTGTGCTTGTAGTCACGTATAAAGGTGATAATCTCAATGCCACATCGGCTCTGATGAAAGCAGCCGCTAAATCTACCGCTGTAGTATTCAAGAGTCCCGCATTGCGCGACTATGAATTGGCAGGTCCCATCACTGAATATTGTCGCGAGAAGAAGATTGCAATCGGTGATGATGCCGTCAATATGCTCGCAGAATATGTAGGCAATGATCTCTCGAAACTCTTTGGTGCGATCGACAAACTTATTATCTCCGGCTCCCTCGAAAACGGCAGGATTACTCCCGAACTCATCCACCGGAATATAGGAATCACCAAGGAGTATAATAATTTCGAACTGCAGAGTGCGTTGGCGGCGAAGAACTATAATCGCTGTCTGCTGATCACAAAATATTTCCAATCAAATCCCAAGAAGAATCCTACGCCTGTGATTACCGGAATGTTGTTCGGTTTCTTCTCAAAGTTGCTGATTGCGCAGTTATCGGGCGAGAAGACCGAGTCGGGATTGATGAATGTCATCGGTGCGAAGAGTCAGTTCGCCTTCCGTGATTATAAAATAGCGATGGGTAAATACACGATAGCGCAGACAGTAAACGCTATTCATCAACTTCGCAAATTTGACATTCAGTCCAAAGGGGTAGGCAGTTTCCAGAACGAATACTCGCTGCTCACAGAAATGATATTCAATATCTTCACCGGCAGAGGCAGTTGATTGTCATACACCGGCAGTGGGTTGTTGGCAGTGTGATTTGATTTAAAGGCAGAAATTAAAGAATAACAGCATGATTTTCTATTTCAGTGCAGAAGGCAACAGCAGGTATATAGCCGAAGAAGCGGGTAAGATTCTCGACGAGGAGGTTTCCTCGATTCTCTCCGTTCCAGCCAAGGATAGTAAGTTTCAGGGTAAATCATTAGGAATTGTTTTCCCCATTTATTCCTGGGGTGTGCCTCCTATTGTGACTGAATACGTTAAGTCGTTGTCTGACTCATTTGTCAGCGATCTCTCAGGCAAAAAAATATGGATGATATGCACCTGTGGCGACGACGTTGGTATGGCGCCCGAGATGTTGAAGAAGACGCTTGCCTGTCGTGGTCTGTCGCTCAGCGGCGGCTGGAGCCTGCAGATGCCCAACACTTACGTTGTGCTACCCGGGTTTGATGTTGACTCTGCCCCACTGGCCCATAAAAAATTGGAGGCATCCGTAGCGAGGATTGCGGAAATCGCAGATAAGATCAAAAACGAAGGCTTCGAAGAAAACTATGTCCGGGGAGCGTTGCCTCGCTTAAAGACAGCATTAGTGTTCCCCCTGTTCAAACGCTGGGGTATCAATACCACCAAATGGCACGCTACCGATGCCTGCGTCGGCTGCGGCATCTGCGCCGCCGCCTGTCCGGTCTCAAACATAAAAATGCATCGCGACTCCGCCGGGCACCTTACTCCCCGCTGGGGGAGCGGCTGTATAAGTTGCATGGCTTGCTACCATTCCTGCCCGCGCCATGCCGTAGCCTACGGCTCCATCACCCGCAAGAAAGGTCAATATATCTTCCCGAAATCCAATCTAAGATAAAATTACCTCCCCGTTTATTTACCTCCAAAGGTGAGGTTATTTGCGTTTGCTGAGGGCTTTGAGGAGGAGGGTGAGTTCGGAGCGCACATCTGTGAGTTTGTCCAGTATTTTCATGCGGCGCGAGACGTTGAGACGATTATGCCGCAGTTCCTCCTTTACGGCATCGATTTTCATGCCGCGCGTGTGGAGCAGATATTTGATCATCCGCAGGGTCTCTATGGTCTCCGGCTTATAGTAGCGGATTTTGCCGGAGTTGCGGATCGGTTGCACGTAATTGGGAAATTGCTGTTCCCAGAATCGCAGTGTTGATTGCGGAACACCCACAAACTCTGCAACATCCTTTATCTTATAAAACGGTTTAGAAAATTCCGCAGATTCCATTAGATTGATTTTTTTGAATAGTAGGGGAGAAGAGAGTGGCTTAATCAAGCAGTTGCCCGGCATCCTCGGCATCCTGCAGCATCTCGGTATAAGCCTGGGGGGTGAGGTCGAGACAACAATAATTTACAGGATTCTCCGGAGTATTCTTGAATCTCACCTCATAATGGAGATGAGGAGCGAATGATTTGCCGGTATTCCCCACGGTTCCGATTATGTCGCCACGCTTTACGTGCTGCCCCTCCTCCACATTGATGGAATTTAGGTGGGCGTAGGCTGTCTCGTAATTATAGCCATGAGCGATGGTGATGAAATTTCCGTAGCCCCCTTCGCGGGTTGCGGAAGTGACTACACCGTCTGCAGTGGCCTTGACGGGCGTTCCCGTTGCCGCCGCCATATCAAGACCCTGATGGAAAGTACGCTGATTCGTCACCGGATCGCGACGCAGTCCGAACCCTGCCGAAAGACTAAACGCCGACTTATCGATTGGGAGAGTGCCCGGAATATGATTGATTCGGTCGTCCTCCTTCCCTGCCGCCTCACGCAACTGATTGAACGACTGACTCTGAGAATACAACTGACGGTCCAGCAGATCCACCTCCGACGATAATCTGTCGATCAGCGCCGCATCGCTGAGTCCGCGCAGATTGGCATAATTCTTCTCATAATCAAACCCTGCATATCGGCGACTTATCGACATCGGCTCCATCTGCATCATCACGCGATAGAAATTATCATCGCGGTTGCGTATTTTATCAAGCACTCGCATCGACGACTGCACCCTTCGTTCCAGTACGTTATACTGCGATCGCAGTTGAAAATTCTCCTCCCGCAGTTCCTGCTCCGAGCGATCCACGAGTCCGAAGTAGAAGATAGAGAAGAGTCCGCCACCGATCATCAGCGACCAGAACGCTATGCGCGCCGCATTGCGCAGTCGATCCTTGAGCGAAGGGAAATAACGCTCGAAATCATCTGTGGCGGGATTATACGTATAAAGATTTTTTTTCTCCATCTTGATAAAAGCCACCCTCAGCACCTTAATATGGGTATAAAGCCTACCCGCGCAGGGGAATATGCTTGCAAATATAGTAAACTTTTCGTAATTTTGCAAAATTATGCAGGGCTGCCGGGGCTTTGTGTCCGCACCCCGGGATGGAGCCTGAGCGGCTGCCTCCGGCAAAAGAGACTTGTACAAAACCAAATCACACAATCATATTCATGACTTCTAACGAAATTAGAGATTCTTTTAAGGAATTTTTTAGAAGCAAAGGGCATCAGATTGTGCCCTCGGCTCCGATGGTGATTAAAGATGACCCGACATTGATGTTTACCAATGCCGGCATGAATCAGTTTAAAGATATTATTCTCGGCAACAGAGCCGCTCAGTATAAGCGTGTGGCTGACAGCCAGAAGTGTCTGCGTGTATCAGGCAAGCATAACGATCTGGAGGAGGTGGGCCACGACACCTACCACCACACTATGTTTGAGATGTTGGGCAACTGGTCGTTTGGCGATTACTTCAAGAAGGAAGCCATAGACTGGGCATGGGAATACCTTGTCGATGTCCTTCACCTCCCTGCCGACCGTCTCTACGCCACCGTATTCGAAGGATACGCTCCCGAAGGACTCGGTCGCGATGACGAAGCGGCTTCATACTGGGAGCAGCATCTGCCCGCAAACCACATCATCAACGGCAACCGCCACGACAATTTCTGGGAAATGGGCGATACCGGTCCCTGCGGTCCCTGCTCAGAGATTCATATCGACCTCCGTTCTGACGAGGAACGCGCTCAGATTTCCGGTGCCGAACTTGTCAATAAGGATAATCCGCAGGTAATCGAAATCTGGAACCTCGTGTTCATGCAGTATAACCGCAAGGCAGACGGCTCTCTCGAACCCCTCCCCGCTAAAGTTATCGACACCGGCATGGGCTTCGAACGTCTCTGTATGGCAATGCAAGGCAAGCGCTCCAACTATGACACCGATGTATTCACCCCCTATATCAATAAGATAGAATCCCTCACCGGCAAGAAATACGGCGCTGATGAGAAGGTTGACATCGCCATGCGTGTGGTAAGCGACCATCTCCGCACCATAGCCTTCTCTATTGCCGACTCTCAACTCCCCTCGAATGCCAAAGCCGGATATGTGATACGTCGTATCCTGCGCCGTGCCGTGCGCTACGCTTATACATTCCTCGACCGTAAGGACGCTTTCCTGTATCAACTCGTAGATACGTTGGTTGATACTATGGGTGGTGCATATCCCGAACTGCCTGCTCAGAAGGAACTCATCAAGAAGGTGATAAAAGAAGAAGAAGATTCGTTCCTCCGCACTCTCGACAACGGCATAAAGATGCTCGATTCCGAAATGGAGGCTCTCAAGAAGAGCGGTAAGACCATCCTCTCCGGCAAGACAGCCTTCACTCTCTACGACACATACGGATTCCCGCTCGACCTTACCGAACTCATCCTTCGTGAAAACGGCTTTACGCTCGATAATGATGGCTTCAACGCAGAAATGCAGAAGCAGAAGGAGCGCGCCCGCAACGCCGCTTCCGTAGAGGCTTCCGACTGGGTGGAGGTTAATCCCGGCGAGGAAAAATTCGTGGGCTACGACACTTCTGAATGTGCCACCAAGATACTCCGCTATAGAAAAGTTAAGCAGAAGGGAAAGGAATATTACCAGATTCTTCTTTCCGAAACCCCCTTCTATGCAGAGATGGG
>CAMWSV010000044.1 GCA_947177015.1 uncultured Porphyromonadaceae bacterium | reverse complement strand
TCCCGGTATTGTCAAGAGGCTCCTTGCCATCTGCTACTCTGAGGAAGCCGGCACAAAGTTCAAATGCCTTTTCTCCCAATCGGGGCACCTTCTTTATGTCCTGACGCGAAGCAAAACGTCCGTTTTCATTTCGGTATTTCACAATATTAGAAGCCAGCGATGGACCGATACCCGAAACGTAAGAGAGCAATTTACCTGAAGCAGTATTCACGTCCACTCCTACGGCATTCACACAAGCCATCACCGTGTAATCCAAAGCATCCTTGAGAGATTTTTGGTCCACATCATGCTGATATTGCCCCACTCCTATCGATTTCGGATCGATCTTGACCAATTCGGCGAGCGGATCAAGAAGTCTGCGCCCGATGGATACTGCACCACGCACCGTGACATCCTTATCCGGAAATTCTTCGCGCGCTATCTCAGATGCCGAGTACACTGATGCACCATCCTCGCTGACCACATACACAGCCGAGGGTTCTATCACTCCGGATTGCTTCACGAATCGTTCCGTCTCTCGCGACGCGGTACCATTGCCTATCGCTACGGCTTCCACCGCATATTCCTTTATGAACTTCTCAATCGTTTTGGTGGCTCCGTCCGTATCATTACGCGGGGCAGTGGGATAAATCACCGTGTCGGCAAGCAACGCACCCTGACGATCGAGCGCAACGACCTTGCATCCTGTACGATAACCCGGATCGATTGCCAATATTCGCTTATCCTTCAAAGGCGAGGCAAGCAGCAGATCGCGAAGATTTCCCGCAAAGATATCTATAGCCACTTTATCTGCCATCTCCTTGAGTTCGGCAGATATCTCGTTCTCAACGGAAGGCAGAAGGAGACGCTTGAAGGCGTCCGCCACTGCATCAGCCACAACCGGAGCGGTCTGAGCAGTGGCATTGCGCGGCATATACGCTTCTATCAATGACTCTCTTAAATTTTTCTCCTCATCTCCCAAATCGTATTTCACCCGGATAAGACCTTCACGCTCAGCCCGCTTCAAAGCCAGATACTGATGCGATGCCATGCGCCGTATATCCTTATTGAAATCAGCATATTGTGCAAGTTGAGATTCGCCCAGTTCACCTTCCTTCCCCTTCACTACTTTGGAGACTACACGCCCGGCGCGACGCATAGTTCGGCGCACCATATTGCGCAGCCTTACTGACTCCGAAGCCCACTCGGCAATGATGTCGGATGCTCCCTCCAGGTCCTCCTCAGATGCTTTCGGCATCCTGCCTGCCATAATCTGCTTTGCAAGGGGTTCGAGCCCCTTTTCACGCGCAATAGTGGCGCGGGTGCGTTTCTTAGGCTTATAGGGAGCGTAGATATCCTCTATATCGGTGAGAGTTTCGGCTTTATCGAGTCTGGCTGATAGATCGTCTGTCAGATTTCCCGATTCTGAGATTGACCTCTTCACCGCCTCTCGCCGCTCATCCACATCGCGTATCTGGCGCAGAGTTGTCTCAATATCTCGAACCTGCACCTCATCAAGCGCTCCCGTGGCTTCTTTTCGATATCTGCTTATGAAGGGCACTGTGGCTCCTTCTTCAAGAAGTCCTATCACCCCCTCCACACCCTTCACCGGCAGCGAAAGACGCCGCGCTATCCTTATCGAGATTTTCTCCATTTCTTTTTAAGATGCGATTTTTCAAAAAAATTCATATTTCCACATCCTTTATCCCATGTAGCCATTTTCGATTTATAACAATCGATTGAAAGGAATACAAATTTACGTAAATTTTACGAGATTCATATACCGGCATAATAAAAATAAACCCGGCTTCAATGATTTTCTCATTGCAGCCGGGTTTATGCCATATCTCTGATGCAAACAGTCAGAGTGTCTTGTTATGATTCATTCCCTGAGAGGTAGAAATCCTTTTGTCAAATTAGCAAACCGAGATCTTATTTTACAGATTTCAGAACCTTACGATTGATCTCCACCGGATATTTATTGCGAAGAGATGCTATCCATTCTTCTTCGAGAGCCTCCTGATAGTCACCGGTGACCTGTCCCTTTACATCCTCCACATCTTCAGGTTCAGTAAGGATACGCCCGTCGAGCATCACGCATACGGTGTAGTTGGCGTTTGAGGGTGTGGGGGTACCTTCGCCAAACATCAAGGCATCTACCAATGCGTTCTGACCCTTTGGCATAAGAATCTTATCGATCTGCGCCTCCCCCTTATATTCTTTCTTAAGACGCGATACCGCCTCTTCCTTCGGGAGTGTACGATAGAGATTGGCGATGTCATTTGCCACCGAATCGTTCTTAGCCTGCACAAGGATACCTTTCACGCGCGGTTCGATCCATTTGTAATCGTCGCGGTGTGCAAGGAAGAATTTGTTGAGACCTTCTTTATCCTGTGCCGCACGATTCCACACATTTTTCACACTCGATTCGTAGAGCAACGATCCATTACGATATTCATGAAGGAGATTGCGATACTCCGGTTGGTTATTTTCAAGCCAATCCTCCTCTACTTCGATCAACTCATGCGCCATATAGTTGTCGAGAGCCACATTGAGGTATTCCGAAGCCCTCTCTTTTTCAGGCTGAATTGAGTTGTTGAGTCCGGATTTAAACTGCCCTATAGTACGCACATCCTTACCGATAGTGATCAGGGGGAGCGCATCGATAGCCTTAGGTTCGTAGAATGTGGAGTCGATACCTTCGGCTGCCACGAGCGCTTCGAGCGCCTGCCTCCCTTTCTTATCAAATGCAGCCTTATGCTTCTTCGAGAGTCGGGCGATTTCATTATTTCTCACCAAGGTGTATCTTTCATCCTGCGGATTCTGGATGCGGGCGAGTTCGGCAGGTTTCATCTCATCAAGTTCGGGAGCGCCCTTGGAGTCCAATTTATAAATGATATGCCAGCCGAATTGCGAACGGAAGGGTTCGCTCACACCATTCACGGGGAGTGCAAAGGCTACCTCCTCGAATTCAGGCACCATCTGTCCGGCGCCGAACCACGGGAGCAGACCTCCCTGACGAGCCGAACCGGGATCCTGACTGTATTGGCGTGCGAGATCCTCAAAAGCGGCGGGAGTAGCGGAAGCCACCTTATATATACTGTCGATGCGTGCTTTATTGAGATTCATCTCCGCCTCATTCTTATCGCGCGGGTCTTGGAGGAGGATATGCGCCACACGCACCTGTCCGCGGGCGGGACGCCGGTCATTGACCTTGATGATATGATATGCCATTCGGCTCTCGGTGAGATCTGAAATTTCACCCGGCTGCATGGAGAATGCTGTCTTTTCAAACTGATAAGGGTATCTGCCTGCCACCATATAGCCCAGATCGCCTCCGCGACCCACTGTGCCGCGATCCTGACTGTATTGATTGGCAAGTGCGGCGAAGTCTCCTCCATTGAGAGCAACCTTGCGCAATGAGTCAAGAGTAGCCTTTGCGGCATTATCCTCCGCCGCATTGCCCTTCTTGAAAATCATGATATGGCTTGCATCCACCTCGTCATGACTGCGCTCCCATGCTTCCTGCACAAGATTATTCAGAAATACGGAGTCCACGAGATAGGGAGCGGCGAGTTCGCGACGATATTGATCGATTTCCTGGCGGAATGCCTCTGTGGTATCCACGCCATCTGCTATGGCATCAGCCACCTTCAGACGATAGTTGACAAACATATCAACGTATTCATCAAGCGACTGCGAAGCGAGTTGCTGCTGTGAGTTCTTATGATAGAGATATTCAAATTCCGATTTGGGAACGTCAACTCCGTTCACCTTCATGATAACCGGATCCTTGGCAGCCCATGCCAGGGCGCATGCACCGAGTCCTGCACCGAGCAGAATTTTAGTTTTCATTTCTAATTAGTGTGTATCGTTAAAAAAACGGTAAATTTTATATTCTTATAACGATACTGTTTCAGAAAAATTATATCTGCCGGATTAATTTCCCCACGCCGAAAGGAATTTCACGCGCACCAGCCGGATTTCATCTTCAGTGTACTCATCTCCGAGTTCCTGAATCGCTCCCTCAAGATCATCCTCTTCCGTCTCACGGAAATAATCCATTATCTCTTCCTGGCAATCATCTTCCAAAATTTCGTCAAGATAATAATCTATATTAATGCGTGTGCCCTCTTCAGCAATCGTTTCGAGTTCGGACAGCATCTCGTCAAATTCGAGTCCTTTGCCGTCGGCAAGTTCTTCGAGATCGATCTTGCGGTCGATACCCTGAATCAGATATACCTTTGTCTTACTCCGGTCTGCCACAGTGCGCACCTTTATCTCCGACGGACGAATAATCTCATTCTCTTCCACATATTTGGCAATCACGTCGATAAATTCCTTTCCGAACTTACGGGCCTTCCCCTGCCCGACTCCGGAGATATTGGATAATTCTTCGATATTGACAGGATATGTGGTAGTCATCGAAGCAAGCACCGGATCCTGGATTATTACGTATGGGGGCACATTCAGCCGGCGCGCTATGGATTTTCTCACATCCTTCAGGATGGAGTATAAGACCTCATCGGCGGCTCCTCCGCCGTTGGCTGCTCCGGAAGCACGTGATGTCACTTCATCATCCATATCCTCAAATGGTGAGGACTCCACTATTTTAAATGACTCCGGTTTCTTCAGAAATTCAACACCTTGCGGAGTGAGATAGAAGTTGCCGTATTCCTCCATATCATGATTCATATAGCCGGAAATCACAGCCTGCTGAATCAGCGCATCAAGGAATCGGTCGTCAAGGTCATTCAGGCATCCGAACATCAGATGGCGGTCATGCCGGTTGAGACGTATCTCTTCCGATGATTTACCCATAATTATATTACGGATATAATCTATTTTATATTTATCACCGAGCATGGACACAGCCTTCAGCAGTTCGACAAGTTCATCGCCTGCCTCTACCTTTACTTTGGGATTCCTGCAGTTATCACAATTGCCGCATGATTCTTCCTCATATTTCTCGCCGAAATAGTTGAGAAGAACCTTACGGCGACATACGGATGACTCGGCATAAGCGGCAGTCTCCGCCAGCAATTGCCTCCCTATCTCCTGCTCCGAGGGGCTCTTGCCCTGCATCAGTTTGTCGAGTTTCTGTAGATCTTTATATGAATAGAATGCGATGCAATATCCTTCCCCGCCGTCTCTGCCGGCACGCCCTGTCTCCTGATAATATCCTTCGAGACTCTTGGGAATGTCATAGTGTATCACATAGCGCACATCGGGTTTGTCGATACCCATTCCGAAGGCTATCGTAGCCACAATCACATCTACCTTCTCAAGGAGGAAATCATCCTGATTGGCGGCACGCGTAGCGGCATCCATCCCGGCGTGATAAGCCTTTGCCCTTATATTGTTGATGAGTAATATTTCGGTGAGTTCCTCCACCTTCTTGCGCGAGAGACAGTATATGATACCCGATTTACCCGGTCTGTTCTTGATAAACCTGATTACTTCACGGTCCACATCCTTTGTCTTGGGACGCACTTCATAATAAAGGTTCTCGCGATTGAAACTGGACTTGAAAACACTGGCTTTGATGATGCCCAGATTCTTCTGAATATCGTGCTGCACCTTGGGTGTTGCAGTAGCCGTGAGCGCTATCATGGGGCGGCGCCCTAACTTTTTGATGATACTCTTTATGCGGCGGTATTCGGGACGGAAATCGTGGCCCCATTCCGATATACAGTGAGCCTCATCAATGGCATAGAAACTGATTTTACAGTTTTTGAGAAACTCCACGTTCGATTCTTTGGTGAGCGATTCAGGAGCCACATACAGAAGTTTGGTCTTTCCGGATATCACATCTGCCTTTACCTGCTCGGCGGCACTCTTCCCGAGCGATGAATTCAGGAAGTGGGCAATACCGGAGTCTTCGCTGTAATGGCGGATCAGATCCACCTGATTTTTCATCAGTGCGATGAGCGGCGAGATCACGATTGCCGTGCCCTCCTGCATGAGTGCCGGAAGTTGATAGCACAATGACTTGCCTCCACCTGTGGGCATCAGCACGAAAATATCCTTGCCATCGAGCAGGGATGATATGATTTCAAGTTGATTCCCTTTGAAGTTTTCAAATCCGAAATGCTCTTTGAGTGCGGCACGGATCAACAAGTCATCTGCCATGATATTCGATTTTAGTGTAATACAAGTCGTAATGATAGTTTAACTTCTACTCAAAGTTATAAAATTTATCTGATATTTCCTATATCTGCCATAATTTTTTTTATTTTGACTTCCCCGATATCATTTAATCAAGTTGCAAAATCATAAAGACTCAATCCTGCTCTGAAAATTTTCAAAGCGGGATTGAGTCTTTATATCTGATTATCCGCGGTGCGGACTGCGTGAAAAATCAGATTCTATTCACAAAAAAGGAGAGCATCAGTCGGCAAGTTTCACCTTGTCGAAGTTAGCCTGATCCAACTTTTGCTTCACATAATCGGCATCGATGGTAAATTCCTTCACCTTTCGTGAGGGGACGTCAAACATGGCATCTACCATCACGGTCTCGATGATTGATCGCAATCCGCGTGCACCGAGTTTATATTCGATAGCCTTATCCACAATCGCTTCCAAGGCATCTTGGGTGAAGTTCAATTCCACACCATCTATCTCAAAGAGTTTCTTGTACTGGCGGGTCAGCGCATTCTTCGGTTCGGTGAGGATCTTAAGCAGCGCTTCGCGGTCGAGCGGTTCCAGTGCGGTGAGCACCGGGAGACGGCCGATAATCTCGGGAATCAGACCGAAACTCTTGAGATCCTGAGGCAAGACGTAGCGCATCAGATTTCCTCTCTGATTCTTCTTCAGGGCCTCATCCTTACCGTAGCCTACCACATGGGTGTTGAGACGTGAAGCGATCTTGCGTTCGATACCGTCAAACGCACCACCGCAGATAAAGAGAATATTCCTTGTGTCTACGGCTATCATCTTCTGATCAGGATGCTTGCGACCACCGTTTGGCGGCACGAGCACCGTGGAGCCCTCCAGAAGTTTCAGCAGACCCTGCTGCACACCCTCGCCGCTGACATCGCGTGTGATCGAAGGATTATCACTCTTACGGGCTATCTTATCGATTTCGTCGATAAACACGATACCCTTCTCAGCCTTCTCCACGTCATAATCGCAGTTCTGGAGCAGACGTGTCAGCAAGGATTCGATATCCTCACCCACATAGCCTGCCTCGGTGAGCACCGTTGCGTCTACAATAGCGAACGGCACATCGAGAAGCCGGGCGATACTCTTTGCCAGAAGGGTCTTGCCTGTTCCGGTCGGACCCACCATGATGATGTTCGACTTTTCAATTTCGACATCATCACTGCCGTTTGCCTTGAGGGCATCTTTGAGCACCGCCTTCGGAGCATTCTTATCGCGTGCCGCCTCGCGGGCAATACGCTTATAGTGATTATAGACCGCAACCGAAAGATATTTCTTGGCTTCCTCCTGCCCGATTACATATTGATCCAGATAGGCTTTGATCTCATGAGGGGTGGGGATATCCTTCAGTTCATGCTCTTGCTTTTTGGCGTGTTTCGATGTCTGCCCCTTCAGAGCGGCATCGCGGGCACGATCAATATAGTCAATGCAGTCGGTGCAGAGAGTCAGTCCGTCGAAGACCTCCACGATGGGAGTCTCTTTAGTGTCGGCGGCTCCGCACATCATGCATCTGGCAGTCACTTTTTTTGCCATTTACTATCGTATTTATTTCTTTCGGTTATTAACAAGAATCTTATCGATCATTCCATATTCCTTGGCTTCCGAGGCGATCATCCAGTAGTCTCGGTCTGAGTCGGCAGCCACCTTATCGAAGGGCATACCGCTGTGGTCTGAAATGATGTGATAGAGTTCATCCTTAAGTTTAAGGATTTCGCGCGCAGTGATCTCGATATCCGAAGCCTGACCCTGAATACCGCCGAGGGGCTGGTGGATCATCACTCTTGAGTGAGGGAGTGCGAAACGCTTACCCTTCTCGCCCGCTACCAGAAGCACCGCCGCCATTGAAGCCGCCATGCCGGTACAGATAGTGGATACGTCAGAGTTCACGTACTGCATCGTGTCATAGATTCCGAGGCCGGCATATACGCTGCCGCCCGGTGAGTTGATATAGAGAGAGATGTCCTTCTCAGGGTCTACTGAGTCCAGATAGAGCATCTGCGCCTGGATGATGTTGGCACTCTGGTCGGTAACCTGTGTGCCGAGGAAGATGATACGGTCCATCATAAGGCGTGAGAAAACATCCATCTGTGTCACGTTGAGTTGACGCTCTTCGAGGATATAGGGATTGAGATAGTCGGCATGTGGCACTGTCACGGCGCCTGCCTTGGCGTCTACATGCTTCATATAGGAATCGAGCGTGTTTGAGTTTACGCCGAGATGATTCACTGCAAAATTTCTGAAATCGTTCTGCATAATTTTATTTTTCCTTTCTAATTATTGAATCCCGGGCGACATTCCATGTCAGACGCCCGGGATTCGCATTTTATATTTCCTTAAATTTTAGATCTTATCGCAGGATGATCGTAATTTTAGGATTTACATTTTATCGTATCTCTGTTTGATCAATTCGGTTTATGATCATTCAGCCGGGGTTTCTTCTGCCGCTGGAGCGAAGAGTGCCTGAAATTCTGCTACACTCACAGTCTTGTTGTCGAGTGTGACGTTATCGCGGATTGTATTGAACACCTTGAATTCGAGTGTTTGATCAAGCATTCTGCGACGTACCTTCTCATCCTTGAGCATTTCGCGTGCATACTGGTTGAGGTTCTCTTCGGGCACGTTGGTCATGCCATACTGAGCAAACTGCTGGCGCACTGAGTTGCGGGCAAGGTTCATGAGGTCTTCCTCTTCAACCTTGATCTCAAACTGGCGCGCGATGGCAGATGAGATGAGATCCCATTCGAGTTGCTTGCGCATGCCGGCGAATGCTTCATTCACATTCTCGGAATTGAGTTCCTGGTTGGTCTGAACGAGATAGTCTTTCAGCACTTCGTCGGGGAGTTCGACTTCTCCTACAGCCTTGATAATATCATCTTTTGCATCGATTGTGAAGCGATAGAATGAATCGTTCTGCAAGGCGTTGGCGATCATTTCCTTCAGGGCTTTGCGGTACTCCTCTTCATTGTGCACCTTATCTTTGCCGAAGAGATTATCGAAGTATTCCTGATCGAGAGCGGCGGGTTCAACCACGATCACGTCCTTAATTTCCATAGAGAAATCGCCGTGATGCTCTGCGGTCTGATCCTTGTCGATATTGAGCATTGAAGAGAGTTCAGCCTCGTTGCCATCGCAAGTCTTGGCGGGATTGAACACTACGGTCTCGCCTACCTTCTTACCGTCGAAGAGAGCGGCCTGCTCTTTATCCTTGAAGTATGCCGGAGCGAGGATACCGTTTTCCACAACGATACCTTCAGCCTTGGGCTGACCGTTTTCATCGAGTTCTGTGATCACACCCTTCACGAGAGCGTTGGGCTCCACTGTCTCGCCGCTTACCTGCTTACCGAAACGTTTGCGGAACTGCTCATCCTCCTTGTTGATCATCTCGTCTGTAACCTCAATTTCGTAATAGGGTACGTGGAGGTCTTTATTGACGTGAGTATCGATTTCAGGAGCCAGACCCACTCTGAATTTGAAAGTGAAGTCTTTATCGGCAAGATTGAAATCGTCGTTCTTCACCGGCACGGGGTTGCCGAGCACGGGAAGATTCTCCTCGCGGATGTAGTTGAACACTGCATCACCGATTTCTTTATTGATTACGTCATACTTGACAGCCTCGCCATATTTCTTTCTGAGCATACCCATCGGAGTCTTGCCGGGACGGAAACCGGGCTCCGGACGATGCTTTGAAATCTCTTTGAGTTGCTTCTCTACCTTGTCGGCATAATCTTTTTCTTCAAGAGTAACGGTGATCTCACCATTGACGTTGTCAAGTTTGTTATACGTTACGTTCATTTTCTTTTTATGTTATTTTGATAATTGTCCGTATATTCATTTTTATATTCCGACAAATACCGCGCCAGTTTTATTAAAAAATTGTCGGATTACGATATTTTTCCTTTATCGCGGTGGCGAAATATGTGCAAAGTTAATAAAACTTTACGATTATAGTGTCATGAAGTTGGCTAAACTTCCATTTATGACACTTTTTCTCCGCTTTTGTCAATTCAGAGGGCGAAAAATTCTGAGAATACTTTTATTGTGTCGAGGTGGTCGCTCACTCCGGCTGTTTCACACGCCGAGTGCATGGCCCAGATGGCACATCCCATATCCACTCCTGCAAGGTCGAGTTGCGAAGTGAGGATATTGCCCAGTGTCGAACCGCCCGCCACATCTCCGTGATTTACGAAGTATTGACATTTCACGCCGGCGCGTTCGCAGAGCGCGCGGAAGATTGCATCGCCGCGTGAGTCGGTCATATATTTGCAGTTGGCATTGATTTTCACTACCGGTCCGCCGCCGATCACAGGGTGATTCGTCGGGTCATATTTGTCGTTGTAGTTGGGATGCCATGCGTGGGCATCATCGGCAGAAATCATGAAACTGCGTGCGATCGCCCTCATCGAGGTCTCGGCGTTTGCATTGCCGGCGAGAGCCATAGTGATGCGCTCCATTATATTGCGCAGTGTCGGCGCCGCCGCTCCCTGACGGGTATGGCTGCCGGTCTCTTCATTATCAAACACCGCAACTATGCGGGTGGCAGCCGTGGGGAGGTCTGCACGTGTAAGGAGAGCCTGCAGCGAGGTGAACGCCATCGAAAGGTCGTCCAATCTGCCCGACATGAGGTACTCATTATTCACACCCGCAAGTGTGGCTTTCTCTACCGGATAGAGCACTGCCTCCATACCCAATATCTCTTCGGGCGAAATTTCTGCCGCATCGGCAAGCATACATTTCACTACACCTCCCATCGACTGCAGATGCTCGAAGGTGGCTTTATCGAATGTGCCGATCACGGGCTTCATATCTTTCTGCACCGAGAGAGGATTCCCTTCGTTGACCTGACGATTGAAGTGTATGGCGAGATGCGGGATAACTGCCACAGGGTCTTCAAGGTCTACTATCACACAGCGGGGTTGCATGGGATTATCGCCGCGGAGCATCAGCCGGGCAGCGATCGACAACGGACGGTCAAACCATGTGTACATGATGCCTCCGCCGTATTTCTCCACGTTAAGGCTCACCACTCCCCCATCTCCGTAGATTTCGGGATTGGGTTTGAGTTTGAAGCCGGGGCTGTCGCTGTGAGAGGAGATGATATGGAATCCGCCATCTGCCGGGGATGCCATCCCAGCCACAAAGGCGAAGAGCGCCGTGTCATTCTGCACCACATAGTACTTGCCTCCGGGTTCGATTTCCCATTCTTCAGATATATCGAGCGGTTCAAAACCGTTTTCTTCCAATTCTTCTATCATGGTGCCCACTGCCATGAAGTTGCAGGGGCTGGAGTCAAGCCAATCCATCAGTTGAGCGGTCATCACCATGTCTGTTGCTTCTTCCAGCGCTTCGCGATCATTGCCGATAATCCCTTTTGTATCGTAATTTTCCATTGTAGTTTTCATCTTTCAGCCGTACCTGCATTTTCCATTTTTCGGAAATGCCGATCCGCGCCGACTTGTAATTTAAGGTTATGTTAATTGTAGAATAGATGATTCAAAGCCCGGAGAACATTACATAATGTCTGACTCCAATATGCGGCAAAGTTTTCCTTACACTCTCGGTAAGCCCCTTCGAGTTCATCTCCGTCTGTCTCCTTCACTATGGAGATGAAGTTATAGAGTGGCTGGAAAATATCTGCCAGACATTCAGAAACGGAGGCGGCGATCGGGGTGTCGCTGTATTTCATATCTTCTTCAAACGTTTCGAGAAACACATCATCCGGACCGAGCAGCGCTTCGATATGGCGACGCACATTTTCGTAATAATCCTCATCTATATATGAAGGGTAATATGTACGATCGTCTTCCTCTTCTTCCAGGCTTATAGGAGTATATTCGTCAAAGTCATCATCTTCATCCTGATGGTGGTGCCGATCTTCGTGATGATGGCAATGACATTCTTCACCGATGCCATCCTCGTGGTCGCAGTGACCGCTACCGCAACCGGTCCCGTCGCCACAGCAATCATCATCGTCGCCGCAGTGACAGTGCCTGCCGCTGTGTTTGTCGGGGAGTGACACATCATTAAACTCAATATAAATACGCGGCAGGAGCCGAAGCATGGAAGCCACAAACTCTTCACGCTCCGCTTCGGCAGCGTTCTCGACCGTGACGCAATATTCAGCCGCCAAGGCCGTGATGCCGAGCAATCGCCGGCGGATTTCTTCTTTTCCCATTTCGACTGTTTTGCAATCAGGTAGTTTTCTGTCTCTACCAATCTTTTTTCAGTAAATCCTCCGATTTACTTATATTTATAACGTTTTTAAAGGCGATATAGATTTTGTTTGCCCTCTTTTACGAGATATTCAGCCACTCCCGAGGCAATAGGCAGCAGCAAAGGATTCTCTCCTCTTGCAAGCGATTCGCGGATTGAAGTGGAGGATTCTGTACATGGGGGCACACCCC
>CAMWSV010000043.1 GCA_947177015.1 uncultured Porphyromonadaceae bacterium | reverse complement strand
GCAGCCTAACGATATAATATCAATTCTACCTTTCTCAAATGTATTCTTTCCCATTACGCTGATTCCGGACTGATGTTTTTTTTTCTGAAACAGATCAATTTTTACGATGGATTGTTGAAGAGCGACTTCACATATTCCTTTGCGTTGAATATCTGAAGGTCATCCACCTTTTCGCCCAGTCCGATATATTTGATGGGTAGTTTGCGACGGTTGGAGATGCCGATTACCACGCCACCCTTGGCGGTGCCGTCGAGTTTGGTCACTGCCAATGCGTTGATATTGGTGACGGCGGCGAACTGCTCTGCCTGTTCGTAGGCGTTCTGACCCGTTGAACCGTCGAGCACGAGAAGCACCTCATGCGGTGCATCAGGAATAACGCGCTTCATCACCTTTTCAATCTTACCCAACTCATTCATCAAGCCTACTTTATTGTGCAGACGCCCAGCGGTGTCAATAATCACTACATCAGCACCCTGAGCCTTGGCGGCATTTACGGTGTCGAACGCTACAGCGGCAGGATCGGAACCCATCTTCTGCTTGATTACCGGAGTGTTGGTGCGCTCTCCCCACAATTCCAACTGCTCGATGGCGGCGGCACGGAAAGTGTCGGCAGCCCCTAAGAGAACCTTATTGCCTGCCTGCGCATACTGATGCGCAAGTTTGCCGATTGTAGTGGTCTTTCCTACCCCGTTTACGCCCACCACTAAAATCACATACGGCTTCTTATCAGCAGGCACGTGGAAGTCTTCGATTTCCTCTCCCGACTCGTCAGTGTTGGGAGTGATCATATCGGAAATTTCCTCAGCGAGAAGGTTATGGAGTTCGGAGGTAGACACATATTTGTCGCGCTTCACACGCTCCTGAATTCTGTCGATGATTTCAAGAGTGGTCTCCACCCCTACGTCCGACGTTATGAATACCTCTTCAAGATTGTCGAGCACCTCATCATCGATTGTGCTTTTACCTGCCACGGCACGGGTGAGTTTCTGCCACACACCCTGCTTGGTCTTTTCCAGACCCTCGTCGAGTTTTTCCTTCTTTTCGCGAGAAAATAACTTATTGAAAAATCCCATTCTGTTTAGATTGTAGTTTTATAATGCGAATTTACCAAATTATTGCGATATTAGCAAATTAAGCAGTCTAAACTTGGAGGGTGTTATTATTTCATATTGATGTTGAATCTATATTCCGCATCGAAGTTGAATCTATTTTCATTATGGGTTGTGTTATATCTATTTCTTATCATAGTGGCTAAGGGTGAGAATCAGTTGGGACTGAATCCGCCGGTGGTTGATTTAGTGCCGGAAATGTCGTCATTCACGATATTGGAGTTTACACTTCTAACTTCGCTGATGGTCTTTCCGAAATTCCAGGAAAGTGTAACCCCTACATTCCATGATGGATTTTTCCAGCGGTTGACGGTGCGGAAGTCTTCGCCGTAGATTGTGCTCTTATATGTGAGATATTTCTCAAAGCAGTTTGACGCTGAGAGCGTTATTTTCAGTGATTTATCCTTCAGGACGTCGCGAGAGACGGCGAGTCCGTAGAAATGGAAGTCTCCACCTTTCGACATCAGTTGTATCTGACCGCTTCCCCAACCTCCATACGCGCTCACGGCGCAGATGCCGGGAAAATCCCAGTTGGCATTAAGATTGAGATTTGAGCCGAATCCATGATTTGAGAGCCGTTTGAGACCCTCCCGTTCGCCGCTGTTCAGATCGGTATAATTACCCATTGCATTTAGCGAGAGACGCAGATCCTTTACCGGACTCCACGTAATGAAGAGATTGAGCGATGTCGTACGGGAGTGTCCAATGTTGGCGTAAGTGTTGATAATCCTGGTGCCGTCGGTATATACTATATTCGAGATGGCATTGTTGGAGTTGGTATAGTCGATGGCGGCACTCATGCCAAACGTACGTCCGAAGTTATTGTAAGTAAGGTTAACTTTGTTGATTCGCTCGGATTTCAACCATGGATTACCCTCCTGCACCCTCATATCCGACATGCTGATTCGGAAAGGATTCAACTGCTCTATCGACGGGCGGGAGATGCGCATGGAATATGAGGCTGTAAGAGTCTGAGCGGGAGAGAAATTGTAGGTGATGTTGGCGTTTGGCACCACATCGTTGAGATGTGATGTGAAATCCTGCTCCGGGTGGGCAATAAATCTGATTCCCATCCGCGTGTTTTCGTATCTGACACCGGCGCTACCCGAGAATTTGTCATATTTGGCGGTATAAAGACCGTAAACCGCAAGTATATCCTGGGGCTGATCCATATTGGAGGATGATATCTCAATCGGAGTGAAAATAATATTGTCATTGCTCCCCATACTGCTCCCTGTGGCTGTGTTGCGCCGGAAAATACCTTTTACGCCGGTTTCTATTTTTGCATGTTCATTCAGGGTGTTTGAGTAGTCGACTTGTACCGTATGTTCGCGTCCGTAGTTGTTGATATCAGATTTCTCAAACAAATACCGGGGTGTATAGTTAAGCAGATTGCTGTATATATAACTCACCGGCATTGATGAATTATTGAAATTGAATTGATAATTTATAGCGATATAGTGATCCTTACGATTAAATTCGTGCTGATAAGCCGCTGATACCGATACCCCCTGAAATCTGAAGTCAAAAGCGGAGTTCTTGCTGTAAGCATTAGTTATCTCTCCGTCGATATCGAGAATTTCAGTCTTGTTGCCGAGAGTCTTGTTATGCCCTTTGACATTATAATAGTTACTGCTCAGAGTGAAGAGGTCGTGATCGGAAATATCCCATGAAAATCCCAGGTTGCCCCCGATATAAGTGAATCTCTGGTCGGAAGTCGATGATGATCGGATTTGCCTGTCGGCTGCGTCATTATTGAAGTATACGGTTTCATCCTCGGTCTTGGCTTTATTGGTGCCGGGGAATGATTCACTATAATCGATTCCGGCATTTAAATTGACTCTATTTATTTTTGCGCCTGCCTTGACACCTGCCATCGCGTTTTTATTAGTGATAGAGAGATTTATGTTGCCGTTTACTCCATCGTTGCGCTGCTTATGTTCGGTGATGAGGTTGATGATCATTCCGCCCCCTTCGGCGTCATACTTAGCGCCGGGATCAGTGATAAGTTCTACTGAAGCCACCGCCTCCGCCGGCATCGCCTTGAGTATCATTCCGGGGTTTTGACTCAGCATCGGTTCAGGTTTGCCGTTAACATAAATTTTGTAATCACCTTGACCCTTAACGGTGATATTGTCCTGCCCATCAACATTCACCATAGGCACTTTTCTCAATATATCGAGCACCGAGACACCTGCGGCCGAGGGGTCTTCCTTCACATTGTAAGTGATTTTATCCGCTGAAGCCTTCACCATAGGAGTCTCTGCAGTAATCACCAATTCGTCCAGATTCCTCACTTTGCCGTATGCTGCGGCCTCAATCGAATCTATCTGAGCCTCGGTCAGTTCTCCTGCGCCGGATTCATTTATATTCGCCACCCGAGATTGCTCCCCGGCTAACATATTCAGACTCCCGGCTACTCCACCTATCATAACTGTCGCCAGGGTCGCTCTCGAAACTTTACCTTTCATATTCATATTCAATAACCTTTTGCCTGTATAAATATCACTTTTTATTGTTTAGTGTATTAGTTTAATAATACAGTGCAAATATAGAAACAATAATTCAGATATGCAAGAAAGTGGCATGAATTTTGAAAAAAATCCGAAGTATCATCATTTTGAAGATGTTACTTCGGATTTAGTCATCGTCTCACAAAAAAATGAGAGCCTAAGTGTAATATCATTTATTTCTTATTTCCGGTAGGGTAGTACCGCTTAAGGTGTGCTGACCAACGATAGATTCCAGTGCGGCGATCGCGGCAACGTCGATAATCTCTTCTTCGGTAGCATTTACGGATACGAAGTGGATAGGTTTCTTCAGGCCTATCTGCAACGGACCGATCACTTTGCCCACACCCATGCCGAGAAGAAGTTTGAATGTGATGTTGGCGGCTGAAAGATTCGGGAATATCAGCGAATTCACTGTCATCCCCTTAATGGTGTTGAAGGGATAAGTGGCATCGCGCAATTCAGTATCCAGAGCAAAATTTGCCTGCATCTCTCCATCAACCTTGATTTCCGGATATTTATCGTGAAGAATCTTCACGGCTTCGGCAACACGCACCGGTTCTTTGGAAGTCTTGTTCGAACCGAAGTTGCTGTAGGAGAGCATCGCCATCACCGGGTCTACGTTGAAGTGGCGCACAGCCTCTTCAGTGAGGCGGGCGATATCCACCAAAGCGTCAGTATCAGAAATCGGATTCACCGCGGTATCGGACAGGAAGAATGTGCCTCGGCGGGTATTGAGGATATGCATTGTGGCGAAGTGATTGAATCCTTCGCGGATACCCACGATTGAAACCGCGCGCTGAGCCATCTTGTTGGCTGCCGAGTAGCATCCTGCCAGAAACGCGTCAGCATCACCCATCTCTACCATCATCATACCGAAGTATGAGCGATCGTACATTTTTTCAAGAGCCTCTCCGTAGGATATCCCTTCGCGCTGTTTCTTTTCAGATAATACTTTGGCATAACGTTCCCTGCGTTCAGCCTCTTTGTCGTGGCGAGGATTGATGATTTCGATTCCGGAAATATCAAGACCTATATGGTCGGCATGGCGATTGATCATCTCTGCATTGCCCAGAAGAATCGGGGTTGCTATGCCGTCGATATGCATCCGATATGCCGCACGCAACATATTTTCTTTATTTCCTTCGCCAAGGACTACGCGACGTTTGTTTTCGGACACATGTTGAGTAATCGTACGCATGAACTTGCCGTCATCGCCCATATAGGAACGGAGTTTAATCTGATACGCGCCCCAGTCTTCGATGGGTCGGGCGGCGATACCCGACATCATTGCGGCTTTGGCAACGGCAGGAGCCACTCTGAGGAGCAGGCGCGGATCGAGTGCTTTAGGCAGGATATAATCTCTGCCGAATCTGAGGTCGGAGAGTCCGTAAGCCTCATCCACAACGCTCGGCACCGGTTCTTTAGCGAGTTCTGATATGGCATAGACAGCGGCTATCTTCATCTCTTCGTTGATGGCTGATGCTCCGCAATCAAGCGCACCGCGGAAGATATAGGGGAATCCTATTACGTTGTTGATCTGGTTCGGATAGTCACTGCGTCCGGTGGCTACGATAACATCCGGAGCGGCATTAAGTGCATCATAGTAATCTATTTCAGGATCCGGGTTGGCGAGGGCAAACACTATAGGTCGCGGTGCCATTGATTTCACCATCTCCGGAGTCACTACCCCGGCTACCGACAGACCTAAGAATACATCGGCGCCCTCCATTGCTTCAGCGAGAGTATGGATGTCGCGGTCAGTGGCAAATTCACGCTTCTGGGCGGTGAGTTTATCGCGGTCGCTGCGGATCACTCCCTTGGAGTCGCACATCACGATGTTTTCGGATTTTACACCCAATGCCTTATAAAGACGTGTGCAACTTACTGCTGCCGCTCCGGCTCCATTCACTACCAATTTGATATCGCCGATTTTCTTCTTCTGAATCTCAAGGGCATTCAGAAGACCCGCACCGGAGATGATCGCAGTGCCGTGCTGGTCATCGTGCATCACCGGAATATTACACTCCTTTTTCAGGCGGTCTTCGATTTCAAAACATTGAGGAGCCTTGATATCTTCAAGGTTGATACCACCGAAAGTGGGGGTGAGGGCCTTCACGATTTCCACAAATTTATCGGGATCTGTCTCATTGATTTCGATGTCAAATGCATCCAGACCGGAGAATATCTTAAAGAGCAGTGCTTTGCCCTCCATTACGGGCTTGCCGGCTAATGCGCCAATATCGCCAAGACCGAGCACTGCAGTACCATTTGAGATTACCGCAACGAGGTTGCCTTTATTAGTATAGCGGTAAGCATCTTCGGGGTTCTTCTCGATTTCCAGACACGGGAATGCCACTCCCGGAGAATAAGCAAGTGAAAGATCTCGCTGAGAGGCATACGATTTGGTAGGAGTAATTTCTATTTTACCGGGTCGCCCCTCCTCATGATATAGCAGGGCGTCATCCTTAGTTACAGTTGCCATAAATATTTTTGATAATTACTACGTCAATAAAATTTCAATAAAATTCTAATCTATATCCGGTTGAATACGGTAGAACCGGACCATCCGCCATAGACCGATAATCCGCTTTATCTCTATAACAAATCAAGAGCCAAAAATCCTTACGAAATGTACAATTCCTTTAATTTTTCTCCTCACAACGGATTCTTTTTACTCTCTCCATTCACACATTCTTTTTACTCCTTACATAAATTCCGGATCAAATACAAATTCTCAATAATTCTAATCTGTTTTATTTATGGATTGACATTATCGAAACCGATTTCTGGAGATTCAGACGGAATAGTTGATGCGAAAAATATCTCAATATATAGGATAATATGTAAAATTTATATATATTTGCGAAAGTCTTTTGCGATTTTCAGTAAGCAATTTATAAAAGTTCGCATAAAACGTTTTCCCGGATGAAAGAAACATCAAAGAAAACACCACGATATATGCACCTTCTTACGGACTATGCATTTAAACGATTGTTCGGTTCTGAGAAGCATAAACCACTCTTAATTGACTTCCTCAATTCTGCTCTTGGAGGGAAGGAGAATGTGGTTGATGTAGAGTTCCGTGATAAAGAAATGCTACCGTTTGTTGAGGATGGAAAGCGGATGGTGTTTGACATCTATTGCACTACAAGTAATGGTTCGCATATTATCGTCGAGATGCAGCGTACGCTGCAACCCTCATTCAGTAACCGCGCGCTTGCATACTGTAGTCATAGTTTGGTAAAACAGATATTAAAAGGAGAGCGTTACCACTTCGAGAAAGTTTACGGTATTTTTATCATGAATTTTCATTTGGTGGATAAGGAACCTCGACTTGTAAGGAGGATTTCGCTTATTGATGAAGATACGCATGAGATTTTTTCAGACAAGATGCACATGATTTTCTTTGATCTGAAAATGATGAAGAAGCGAAGTCTTGCCACTTGCAGGAATGATTTAGAAAGAAGATTATTTTTATTTAAGAATATGGAGAAGATGGAAGAAAAAGATAAGAATTTCCCGATGTATGATGAATTGTTTGACGCCGCTGATATGATTCATCTTAGTAATGAGGATGTAGTGAGTTATGGTCAGTCACGAATGAAACTCGAAGATGATCGCGAAGGTCTGCTTTATTATGGCGAGCAACAACTCCGCAAAGGGATAGAAAAAGGGATAGAAAAAGGGAAAAAGGAAGGTGAGCGGAATATGCTGAAGGTAATTATCGGTCAACTCAAAGCGAGTGGCATGACTCTGAAACAGGTGATTGCGACTCTTGACTTTCCTCAATCTGAAATCGAAATGCTATGGGATTAAGCCGGTATATTTCGTATATTCCTATAAAAATAGTTAGATCTCACCTAATAGTTTTAGGAGTCTGACTTTTAACTTATATCGTTCAAGTTTTAAATTTAAGACTTGAACGATATTTATTTTTTCCAGAAACCGGGAGTGAAGATGAGTAGAACGGTGTAAAGTTCAAGACGCCCGGTGAGCATCAGGAAACTGAGCAGCCATTTTGCAGCGTCACTCACCTGCGAATAGTTACCCTCAATCCCCGTCATATCAGTGCCGAGTCCGGTATTGCTTACCGCCGAGAGAGCACAGAAAAATCCGTCGCGGAGCGGCAATCCGAATAGCATTAAACCCACAGCGCCAACTATGACCACAATGAGATACATAAAGAGGAACGCAAGGGTCTTCATCAATATCGGCGCCGGAGTACCTTTACCATTGATCACAACCGTGCGGATGGCATTCGGGTGCATCATCCGGTAAAACTCGTTTTGTAGAAACTTAATGAGGATGATGAATCGGTCTATTTTCGCTCCGCCTGATGTGGATCCTGCGCAAGCACCCATCAGCATCATCACTATAAGGACAATCACGCTCACGGCGCCCCAATCGTGAAAATCAGGCTCCGTCAATCCTGTCGACGACAATATCGATACCGCCTGAAAAAGAGGGTCGATCGTAAAGTCACTCCAACTGTGTCCTATCCCCTTAAAGAATATGTTTAAGGTGAATATGATGTAGCACACCACTATAATCCAGATATAACACTTCAGTGCATCATTCTTCAGAAATGCCTTGAAGCGCCCCTTCGTCAGCCCGAAAAGGAGTGAGAAATTAACCCCGCCTAAAAACATGAAGACAACCATCACCCACTTTATATAGAGAGAATCCCACTTCCCGAGCGATAGATCTGAGTTGCCGAATCCTCCCGTAGACATGGTGGATAATCCGTAGCACACCGCATCGAATATATTCATATCCGAGCATACCAGCAATATTGTGAGCATGAATGTGAGAACTATATATATACCCCACAGACCTTTTGAAGTGTTACCGATTCGTGGTTGAAGTTTATCGTGAGTGATACCTGTCACTTCCGCGTTGAAGAGCATCATACCCCCCGACGTATTCAGCATCGGCACGATAGCCAAAGTGAAGAGAATAATACCCAATCCTCCGATCCACTGAGCAATACATCTCCATATCAGAATAGAGTGGGGCACACCCTCCAGAGTATCCAGGACCGACGCACCGGTAGTGGTAAATCCTGACATTGTCTCAAAGAAAGCGTCAGTCACGCTGAAGTGTGTGCGACACAGCAGAAACGGCAGCATACCGAAAGCCGATAGAATCACCCATGTAGACCCTGTGAGCAGGATCGCTTCTCGCTGCCCCATATCGCGGTATTTCGGTTTAAGACTTTTCAGTCCGAAACCGGTGGCGGCGGTGATGGCTATGCATATCAGGAAGTTAATAGTGCTCCCTTCGCCATACAATATCCCCACGATGCAGGGTATAGCCATGATGGCAGCCTCCGTCAGCAATAGCCAACCGAATACTCGGAACACCATCCTGAAATTTATGTATGATCTCTTCTTATAGGTAAGCATAACTATCTTTTGGTAAAGGGAGTTGAGCAGAGAGCATAAATATAGTGGCAGAGTATATTTTTATATGGGTATATAATTTTTAGAAAAAATTCCTTATGAGAAGAGTTTCTCAACCTTTGAGAATATACCGCTCAGACAGAACACCACCACGTAATCTCCCGGCAGAATACGGGTCATGCCGGAAATTAATTCGCAATGATTGCCTCTCACCAGCGCAGCCAGCGTCATGCCGAACGGGAGTTTAAGGTCTTTCACCGCCGCCCTGGTAATCTTCGATCCATCTTTAGCCTGCAACTCGGCAACTTCCGCATCTGCCAATACCAGAAACTTCGCATTGCTCTCGTCAGCATCCAGCAGAATCTTGAAGATACGTGCCGAGGCAAGAAGTTTTTTGTTGAGGATTGTGCCTATATTCAGATTCTCAGCCTGCGAGAAGAATTGAAGATTCTCCACGTCAGCCACAGTCTTCGGTACACCAAACTCCTTGGCAGTCAGACAGGAAAGAATATTTGTCTCGGAAGAATCAGTCATGGCGAGAAAGGCGTCATACTGATATATGTTGTTTTCGCGGAGCACCTCAATATCGCGCCCATCGCCGAGCACCACCTCACAGTTGGGAAGATTTGTAGCCATTTCCTCGCAGAGCGCGCGGTCTGACTCAATGATGCGGATATCGAATTTATCGCCGTAAAGGGATGCAAAGCGACGCGTAATTCGCGAACCTCCCATAATCAGCGTTCGCTTTATCACGCGTTTCTTCTTTCCGCAGATCTCCCTCACCGCGTTGATGAATGGTGGAGTAGTGATGAAATATACGATATCGTCATGCCGCAATTCATCGTTACCTGTCGGGATGATGGTTTCGTTATTTCGTTTGATGGCAGCCACGTGGAAATCATGTGAAAATACGGTGATATCTCTTAGTTTCTTATCTATAAGTTCCGACTTCGTATGCAGTTTCACACCGATCAGCACCAACTGTCCCCCGTGGAGTTCCCCCCAGTATCGGGCCCAGTTATGGGCGAGAGAGGCATTTATCTCCTGCGCGGCGAGATTTTCCGGATAGATGAGGAAATCGGCGCCGACCTCTTTAAGGATTCTGCCGTTTTGTGGGAGCAGAAATTCCGAATTGTCGATACGCGCCACAGTTTTCTTGGCACCAAGACGTTTGGCAATCGAACATGAAGTGATATTACGCGTCTCAAAGGGGGTCACCGCTATGTAGAGGTCACACTCATTGACTCCGGCATCATGCAGTGTCTGAAACGAAGAGGTACTCCCCGTCCAGGTCATAAGGTTATAGTTGGAATCGATAGAATCCAACTTTGCTTGTTCGCTGTCAATCAATATGATATCTTGATCCTCGCGCGATAACATCTTGGCGAGGTGGCAACCCACCTCCCCGGCGCCTGCAATGATTATTTTCACTTTTTCAGAAAAATAAGTGTTAATCCAAGGATTAGCGTTAATCCTTGGAAATCTCTTGATAAGCCTTCGCTAACTCCGCCTTGATTGAGGCGCTGTCCATGCCGCACAATTTGCGGAGTTCAGCCACACTCCCCTGAGTGATCCAGCGGTCGGGCACTCCGAGTTGTATCACCCGCGGATGATCCATGAATTGCGCTACGGCTGTGCCGAAACCACCCTCCCTGACGCCATCCTCCACAGTGATAATCACGTCATATCTTCTGTTGATCTCCTGCAGGAGTTCTTCATCGAGAGGTTTGAGCCATATCATATCGTAATGATCCACCGGGAAATCGATTTCTTTCAACGCCTTAGCCGCCTCATTGCCGATTTCGCCGATAGTGAGCACGGCTATGCGTGCCCCGGGAGTCTGTGTGAGAATTCTCCCTTTACCGATTGGTTGCGGAGTCACGTTGCTGATATCTGTTGTCGCCGGCGGAGCGGCGGGTGTCTTACCGCGCGGATAGCGTATCGCCATCGGTCCGTTATGGTTCACAGCCGTCAGCATCAGGCTCTGCAGAGCGGGAGCATCCATCGGCGAAGCAATCGCCATCCCGGGTATGCAGCGGAGATACACCATGTCGAAGAGCCCGTGATGCGTAACGCCGTCTTCACCCACGAGTCCGGCGCGGTCAATACAGAAAGTCACCGGCAAACCCTGGATTGCCACGTCATGAATTATATTGTCATACGCTCTCTGCAGGAACGATGAATATATGGCTACTATGGGATGCTTACCGGCAGCCGCCAGTCCGCCGGCAAACGTAACGGCATGTCCCTCCGAGATACCCACATCAAACGTTCGCTCCGGATACGCCTTCAGCATAAGCCCCATCGAAGTGCCCGACGGCATCGCGGCGGTGATACCCACAATCTTATCGTTTTCGCCGGCAAGGTCTACCAATGTGTGGCCGAATACCTCCTGCCACAGCGGCGGAGCATCCTCCGGTTTGGGATGACGTTCGCCATTGTCGGGATTAAACTTACCCGGAGCGTGCCAGGTGGTGGGGTCCTCCTCAGCCTTCGGAAACCCCTTCCCCTTCACCGTGTGCAGATGCAGGATGCGCGGTCCCTTCATATCCTTGATCTCATTCAGCACCTTCACCACCTTATTGACGTCGTTGCCGTCGAATGGTCCGAAATAGCGTATGTTGAGTCCTTCGAAGATATTCTGCTGTTTGGAGATCAGAGCCTTTACCGAGTTATTGAATCGCAGGATTCTCCCTTTGCCGTCCTCCCCGATATATCCATGGCTGCGGAAGGTATCATAAATCTTCTTGCGGAGTTTGTTATAGCCCATCGAGGTGGATAATTCCGAAAGATAACGATGAAGCGCACCGACATTATTATCGATGCTCATTTCATTATCATTCAGTATTATAAGAAGATCGTTAGGATTATTGGCTGCATTGTTCAGTCCTTCGAAGGCAAGACCGCCCGAAATCGAAGCGTCGCCGATGAGGGCTATTGTCTTTCTATCCTCATTGCCCGGGGTCAGTTTGTCGGCTATCGCCATGCCCAAGGCTGCCGAAATAGAGTTCGAGGCGTGTCCGGCGATAAAGGTATCGTAAGGGGATTCAAGCGGGCTGGGAAATCCCGAGATACCATTGAGTGTGCGCTGCGTGGCGAATGCTTCCATTCTGCCGGTGAGCAACTTATGAGCGTAAGCCTGATGTCCTACATCAAATACAATCCTGTCGTTAGGGGTATTGAATACATAGTGCAGAGCCACGATGATATCCACGGCTCCCATACTCGAAGCGAAATGCCCCGGGTTCTCAGCCAGCCTGTCAATGAGATACCTGCGTATGTCTTCGCACACCTCAGGCAGTTTCTCCTCCGGCAATCTACGCAGATCTTCGGGCGATTTTATGGCAGTCAGCAACGTCGGATGTATTTTTTCCATAATGGATAAATGATGATGAACCCCGAGAATGCCGCAACGAGTATATTTTTCAAATTTATCCCACCGCGTACAAAAAGCACCAGAGCAAGCGCAACCCATAAGAGCATTAGAAAGATACCTCCCGCGAGTCGCCATGTTTGGAAGTAATTCTAAGATTTTTTGTGTTTCATAGTTGATAATTTACAAAATATTATCCAAATCATATTAATATACCTTGAAAAATCTAGGGAATATTCGTATATTTCCACTAAT
>CAMWSV010000042.1 GCA_947177015.1 uncultured Porphyromonadaceae bacterium | reverse complement strand
GTGGAAACGTAATGATGAGGAAACGTCAGGCTGGAAGTCAGCGGAAAGAGCGGAAGGAGCGTGTGGCTACTCCCGAGAGTATGCGTCTGCAATTGGCGGGTCTTTGCGCGCGTTCGGAGCAGAGTGAATATGATCTGCGGCAGAAGATGCAGAAGAAGGGACTCACCGCCGAAGAGATCGATGGTGTAATTGACTTCCTCAAGGCCGGCAGATACCTTGACGAAGAACGTTTCGCGCGTGCATTTGCCAATGATAAGGTTCGTTTCTCGGGGTGGGGCGTGAATAAGATTCGCCAGGGACTGATGATGAAGCGCGTGCCCTATGCGCTGATCAGTAAGGCGATAGATGAGATCGACCGTAAGGAATATTTAGCGGCGTTGAAGAGGGTCGGGATAGCCAAGGCGCGCACTGTGGATATACGCACGGCAGAGGGTAAATCGAAATTCTACCGCCAGATGCTAAGCCGCGGATTCGAGAGCGGGTTAGTGCTGAAACTGGCGGATGCGATAGTGAAGAAACTCGCGGAGAGAGAGTGATTGAGGAGATGGCAAAAGCGAGGCTTTTGAACGGAACAGTTTCGCGCGGACGGGTTGGTGGAGGAGTAGGGCTTTTCCGGGGGGGATGAGAAATGAAAGGAATTGAAGATGTTGAGAGTATTGTTTGATCTGATATTGCCTGCCCGATGCCACTGCTGCGGAGTGGAATTGCGCGAATCGGAGCGGAGTATCTGCCATGCGTGTGCGCAGGGACTGCCCCGTACTTCATTTTATCTGCGCGATGATAACCCTATGTCGCGGCGCATAGCGGGGCAGGTGGAGTATGAGCGTGCGGCAGGGTATCTGTTTTATTTGGCGGATTCGGTGGTGGCACGCCTTATCCATGATTTCAAATATCGGGGATTTTCACATCTGGCGCGTGATTTGGGTGAGATGATGGGGAGGGATCTGAAAGGTGCGGGATGGCTTGACGGTATAGACTATGTGATGGGCGTTCCGCTCCACTGGCGCAGGCGGATGCACCGCGGCTATAGTCAGACGCGCCGGTTGGCGCTCGGATTGAGTGAGGCTGCCGGAATGGAGGTGAGTGATGATCTGAGGGCGGCGGTGTATCATCGGAGTCAGACTAAAATCAGCAGATCGCAACGTCAACAGAATGTAGAGGGGGTATTCGCACTCCGTAATGCGGAAAGATATTCAGGCAAGACTATCCTTTTGGTGGACGATGTGTGTACCACCGGGGGAACGCTCGTGGCGGCCGGACGCGCCATCAAGAAAGGATGCCCGGATTGCAAACTGGTGATACTCACCTTGGCAGTGACTTATTGAATATTTGCTGAGCGGCAATACAAAAAGACTGCCGGAAGAGAGAGCGGTGATTGAAATAGTAAGGGAGGATGTTCAAGAAAAGAGGGTAAAGGCGAAGGCTCAAAAATCATGAGGGGGAGATTTAAAAGGGTGAAAGCGTTGAAAAAAAAGGTAAAAAATCGGGTTGAGAGTTGTATGATTGGTAATATTGAAGTATCTTTGTAATTTAAGTAAGTTTTTTAATTAGTTTATATTATAAAAATAAGTAAGGGAAAGGTTAAGGCGAATGTTTGTTATTTCTTTTGAACGGTATATTTGTCCCTTTAATTCAGTAGCATAGCGTGATATGCTTCTTCACGTAAGCACCTGATATCCTCGTTCAAAATGTAAAAATAACTATTCTCAAATTTCCGAACTTACTTAAAGAACGAACTAAGAATAGAAAGAACTTATAACAAAGAACTAAAAATCGATTAAGAGAAGAGACTAAAAATCGATTAAGAGCAAATCAAAAATCGATGCTTATGAAAAAACCGCATAAATTGCTGGCAGAGAAACTGCTTCACATCAGTGCCATCAAACTTCAGCCGGAATCTCCCTTTGTCTGGGCATCGGGCTGGAATTCACCGATATATACCGACAATCGCGTTGCATTGTCGTATCCGGATGTAAGAAATTTCATAAAGGTAGAACTGGCGCGTCACATTATGGAGGAATTCCCGGAGGCTGACGCCATCGCGGGCGTGGCTACGGGCGCAATCGCCATCGGTGCGATTGTGGCAGACGTTATGGGGCTCCCCTACGTATATGTTAGATCCACACCGAAAGATCACGGGCTGGAGAATATGATCGAAGGGAATCTCAGACCCGGCTCGAAAGTGGTGGTGATTGAAGATCTCGTGTCGACAGCCACTTCATCGCTCAAGGCAGTGGAGGCTATCGAGATGTCGGGATGCGATGCCATAGGCATGACGTGCATCTTCAATTTTGAATTTCCCGAGGCTGTGAAGCGTATCTCAGACGCGAATCTCTCGCTGGTGTCACTGCTCACCTACAGCGAGATGCTCGAAGTGGCATCGGAGATCGACTATATCACACCCGCCGAACTCGACACGCTGCGTCAGTGGCGCGAGGATCCCTCGGCATGGACTCCCGAGACCTCATATTGATAGGATGAAAGTGGATTTCCATGCGGAAAAATAAAGATTGCTCCTCATGGAATCAAATCTGAATAAATTCGAAACATCATACTTACACACGCGATAGAAATGGCAGTATATAAATCAAGCGGTCGTGCGGTATTCGCACCCGCGGCAGCCGTATATAATAAATTATCGGACCTCAATGGCCTGAAAGGTCTTATCGACAATATTCCGGCAGATGTGGTGCCTGAAGATAAGCAGGAACTTCTTGCCGGAGTCAGGATCACATCTGATTCCATATCATTTCCTGCCGGGCCGGTAGGAGAGATTACCCTGCGCGTTGCAGAGAAGATCGAGCCGTCGCTGATCAGCCTTGAGGGTGTGGGCACCCCGGTGGCTCTAAATCTGCGTCTTGAACTCGCCGGGATAGCCGCCTCGGAGTGTGAGGCGGTTGTGGCTCTCGACATTGCAATCCCCCCGATGTTGAAACCGATGGTGGGAGGTTCGTTGCAGAAGATGGTGGATCAGTTTGCTGATATCATCGAGCGCCTTAAATATGAGTGATTATAGGCGGGTCGCAGACTCAAGGAAGCATCATCGGATCCTGCGACTTTTCATGCTGACGTGTGTGCTGCTGATTACGGCGGCATGCGACACTGTGGATGATGATCGCATCCCCGGGATGCCGGTAAACATCAACCTTTCCGATCCCGGAATGTGGAACACATACGGAGTGGCGGGTTTCGGCGACTTCTCATATTTCGTATTTATGGACGGGTCGCCGCGCGAACCGTCAGGGTTTCCGTATACGGATATGTCGGCTACGGGATTCGGCGGAGTGTTGCTGATCGGAGGGATGGATCCTTTCGAGATGCAGACGGGTGTGCCGCTGGCATACGATCTGTCATGCCCTGTGGAGCGTACACGTACCATTCGTGTGCGGATAGATACGGCAACGTTTGAGGCGGTGTGCCCGGTGTGCGATTCACACTATGATGTGACTATGGCGGGAGGTGCCCCGGTGGCCGGTCCGGCACTCACCGGCACGCATAAATATGGCTTGAAACGATATTATTGCCACCCGGCATCGACCGGCGGGTATATCATTAACAACTACAGGTGAAAACCTTATATAGATGACACCGATAGAATCTGTATTATATATGGTATGGCGCGGGCTTGCCGTCGGAGTTCTGATTTCGGCTCCGATGGGACCGGTGGGCATCCTCTGCATACAGCGTACGCTCGACCGCGGACGCAAGGCGGGATTATGTACCGGGATAGGAGCCGCCATATCGGATCTGTTCTATTGCCTGCTGACGGGATTCGGACTGTCGTTTATCGAAGACTTCCTTCAGGAGAATTCCAATGTGATTCAACTCTTCGGCAGTGTGGTGCTGATAGCGTTCAGCATCTATCTCTTCAGGAAGAATCCTTCGTCATCGCTGAGGCGCCCGATGCCTCAGAATGTATCGGCTAAGAAGAATATACTCGGGGGATTTCTCTTTACCTTTTCCAATCCTCTGATTATCTTCCTGATAATAGGGCTCTTCGCGCGGTTTAACTTCACCGCGCCCGAGATTCAGGGAGGCTTCTATGCCGTGGGCTATGTGTTTATCATAGCCGGCGCGCTGATGTGGTGGTATGGCGTGACGTATCTTATCGATAAGGTGAGGATGCGTTTCAATATGAATTCGATGAAGAAGATGAATGTGGCTATCGGCGTGGTGATTCTCGCATTTGCCGCCGTGGGGATAGTGACGAGCATCATCGGACTCACCTCTGCCGATGCCAAGGCTGAGCGTAGGGAGACATTCCCCCTCTTTTCCGGACGTGGCGACCGCGGACTTATTTCTCTGACCCCGCAAGGCTCGATGGAGGGATATGACCTCCTTGCAGCCGATGATATTGAAGCAGGTAAAGATTCAGTGGGGAATATGATAGTTCTGATGAAAGACGGCGGATTCGGCGTTTCGGATACTACCGGTTATCGCGACGTGGATGTAGAGAATATTGATGACTGGAGTATTGAATTCCGATTGGCTGATTTGAATTCGCATCCCGGGCGCAGTTACAGATATAAGGATTCTTCAGGGGGAATGAAGAGGGTGAAATCTCCCGGTTGGTCGGCGATATTTACTGACTACGACGGCAACGACGTAGAAGTAAAATTTCACTTTGAAGAATCAGAAGAAGCAGCGGTTTCGACTTGCCGTGTGCTGATAGCAGAAGTCTCTCGGAAGGGAGATTTTTTTTATAAATGTGAGATAAGAAAGGGAATTGATACTGCCGACGGTTGGAATCTCTTCCGGATAGGGTACACACCTGCTGAGGGACTGACTCTGAATGTAGGGAATCATGGATTGGAAAAGAGTTTCAGGGTGCCGGGGAGTGTCGGAGCGCTGAGCAGATTGCAGTCGGCTCTGGTTAAGGCTCAGCCCGGCGGTAGGGTTAGGATGCGTTATCCTTCGCTATCGCTCCCTTATTCCCCTGCGGCATACGGAGCGGAATTATCGTTGGGAGAGATTGAAGAGCGACTACGCCTCACTTCGGATCCGGCAGAAGGGGAATGGCGTGTACTGGATTACACATTAGAGGATACGAAGGTGAAATTGGGCGGAGAATACTACTTAGCGATAGTGTGTAATTCAGCCGGTAAATATGAGATGGTATATCTCAGCGGTGGAAACGTAAATGGAGATTCGTGGCACCCCGGTATGATAAAAGGTTGGTTGACTCCTACAGGAATGAGCGGAATCTACGACGCCGAATGGCGCGATATCGCCGGGCACACTCTCCCTGTAAAGATCAAAGCGCAGATAGAAGGTAATGTGATGACCCTCCACTTGCCCCAATCCGACTCCCGCCTGCGCTTCTATCGCCTCCGATAGTTTTTGTGGATTATAGATTATTCTGTGTTGATTGTTTTTTAACTATCGGAGGTGCGGATTTCGTTTGGGTGGTATAACCCAACTTTAATAATGTTGACAACAAATTTAATATCATGGGTAACGAAGTTTCTAAAAATATTAATGCTATCACTTACGATATCATAGGGGCTGCTTACGAGGTAAGAAGAACTTGTGGGAAAGGATTATTGGAAAAATTATTATGAAGCAGCTCTGGCTTATGAACTTGAGTTGAAAGGACATAAGGTAGAACGGCAGTTATTGGTGCCTGCTCTTTATAAGGGGGTATTGGTGAAGGATCCTTATAAACTTGATATGCTGGTAGATGATGAGGTAATAGTGGAATTAAAATCTGTGTCGCATCTGGTGTCTGACAATTTTTCCCAACTTGCTACATATTTGTGGTTGGCGAATAAGAAAATTGGACTTTTGATTAATTTTTCGGCACGCGATTTCCGTTCGGGGGTATGGAATAAGGAGAATCCGGATTATAATATGGGGATCGTAAGGGTGATCCAGTCGGTAGGTAGTCAGGATAAGGGAGGAAGTTGATGGTGGATTCTTTTTAACTCGATGGATTTTAACTCGATGGATTTTGCGAAGTTCGTTCTGCGCCTAATGCCCTCATTCTTTATAGAACTTTATTCGTAAGGAACTTGTGTTTGTTTAGGCGCAGACTTAACTCGCGATGCTCGTATCGCAGAACTTGCGGAATGGCGCAGAATACAATCGTAGAACTTGCGGAATGGCGCAGAAAATATAAAATTTTATAGTATCAACAAAGTTAAAAAACTTACTTATTGTAAAAGCCGGAGGGATTCTCACTTCCTAATAAATCGAATAACTTTACCTAATAAATCGAATACCTTCAACCATGACTTATAATAGGATTGTATAGACGTTTTGAAGAAAGCCAGCCCACTCGGTTAAGAGTGGACAGGATTTTTATAGTTTCGATCAATCAAATTATTTGATGATGACTTTGAGTTGAGAGCCTTCGATGGAAACGATATATATTCCTGCATCCAAGCGGATAGTACGGTCAAGTCCTGAATAAATCTTCTTACCATTCATATCATAGACCCATGCTGTAGATGAGGTTGCCGCTCCTTTGATTCTTACTTCGTTTCCGAGACAGTTGATTTCAACGTCTTTCTTAATGTTCAATTCGGAAGTTGAGGATAGGACATCTACCTTGATCATACAAGTTGCCAATGTCGCTCCATCGCTCTTGCGTGAAAGTGTTATCACAGCGTCACCGCCCGCTACAGCAGTTACAAGGCCGCTTTCGGAAACAGTAGCCACCTTTTCGTCAGAGGATGTCCATTCGTAATCTTCAATGACTAACTGAAGAGTTTCCTCCGGCTTAAGATTAGACTTTGATACATTCAGAGTCAGACTATCATCTTTCGGACGCGGATTGACCACAAAGCTATGTGAGATGGATTCAGCAGGCTCATATTCATCATTACCGGATTGAGACGCGGTGATCGTCACTTCTCCCACTCCGATGAATCTGACACTATTTCCATCAATCTCTGCAACCTCTGGATCGGAAGTGGTATATTCCACTGGTAATTCGGAAGTAGATTTTGCAGTCAGTTCAATTTCATCACCAACAATGATCTCTGAGAATTCCTGATTCCATTCAATTATCTGTTTGTCTAAAGAATAGATTTTTTTAGAATTTTTCCAGTAATTAGCATCCTTATATGCGAGGTAAGCAGATGTATTAACGCGTAAAGATATTTGTGTAAATGGTAATGAGTTTGAAGACACTGCTGGTGGTATAACTGCTAAACAAGTAACATCGGACAAGTTATTACACATGTAAAAAGCCTCCCTATCAATTGAGGTTACATGTTTAGGGATAACAATATTATCTAAAGGCCGACAAAAGGAAAATGCTCTATTTTTTATCTCCACAAGTGAGTTTGGTAGATCTATTTTAGCAAGATTATAACACCCATTGAAAGTGTATGGATATATTGTAGTTACCAAAGGAGGTATACTAATTTCAACGAGATTTTCACACCCCTCAAATGCACTGCTTCCAATTACAGTTACAGACTTTGGCAAAGTAATCGTAACTAGATTTTTACAGTCTATAAATGCGGCCCCATCAATCTTATTAATGGAGTTAGGAAGAATAATCTCTGTCAGTTCAGATCCTGCAAATGTCGAACCTAAGATTTCAGTAACAGACTCAGGTATAGAAATCTTGGTTAAATGACACCCGGAAAATGCACAAGGACAAATGGTAGTTACTGAAGATGGGACTACATAAATTCCTCCCTTTTTACCCGGATACTGAACCAATGTTTTACCTGAATCTTCGAACAGGATACCATCATTAGATGAATAATAAGTATTCGTCGGATTTACGTTAATAGAATTCAAGTTACTACAGTAAGCAAATGCTCCAACACCGATAGATGTTACAGAGTTGGGTATATTTACTTCTGATAGTTTTTTACATTTATAAAACGCGTATGTCCCGATGGAAGTAATGGTATTAGGAATGAAAACCTCAGTTATATTTGCGCCCCTGTCTCCATTTAACATGGACTTACTTACATAAAAAGCGTCATCTCCAATTGATGTAACAGTATAAATTGAATTATCGTACACTACAGTCTCTGGAATAGTCAGTTTCCCAGATAAATCAGTTGCTGCGAAATCAGAGACCATTACGGTCTTTGCATCGACATTAGTTACTTCATACCATAGAGGTTGTCCATCGTACTCATATTTGAAGGTCTGGGCTATTCCCGGCAGTGCAAATAAAACTCCAAGAATTAGAAGTATTAGTTTCTTCATTTAGTGAGAAGTGTTAGGTTAGTCTTTTGCCTCCTGATTCCCTAATTTGGCATTTAGTTCAGATACAAGAAAAGAGGGGAATTTATCGCACCTCTATCATGGTTGAACAGGCTCGCCAAAGCCACGGACTGAATGATAAATGAGGGTAGAATAAACTGCCCCTCTGATTTGTGTATGTGGAGGTACGACGAGTCGGGTCGTATCAGCAGATACTACAAAACAGAAAGAGCGTCTAATCTTACTCTATCTCAGTCCATTGTTGAATTGGCGATTCGTTCAACCGAGAAAGAAAACTTGACACTTTTCTTATCCAACAGTATTTCTCCTCCATTGGATAGTGCAAAGATACAAATAAATTTTGATTAGACGCTCTAATTGAGCAGTTTATTCTATAAATTTAAGAATTATAGCCGGATTTCAGAAGGTGTGCATGGTAAGGTGTACATGGTAAATAGGGATCAGCTTCAAATGTAGACTATAGAATCAGGAATTTATATATAGTAATTGGTCGACAGTCGTAGTTTCGGTGAATCTCAACGCCTGAAAAAAAATTGGTTAGGGAAGGTAATTTTCGTGGGTTGGGATATGATCTGAAATGTAGATTCACGGATCTGATGTAAAGATGTTGTGTGTCAGAAAAATAGTTGATGAGTTACGATTTCAAAATAACATTTGGCTAATTTCTAAAACTTGCTTATCAATTAGATTTTTTTTTGTATTTTTGTAAATGTAATGATTAATTAAGATAGAAAGTAAGTATCAAATGCAGGAGAATTTCACTGTCAATGATTTCGGACCAATAAAGAATGCTAATATAAGTTTCGGTGATCTGACTATCCTCATAGGTCCTCAGGCTTCCGGAAAAAGTCTCTTTCTCGAATTATTTAAACTCGTGAAGGATCATGATCACATAGTATCTACCCTAAAGAAATACAACTATATTCTTGGCAAGTCTCCTAATCTTTCCCTGGCTGACTATTATTTCGGGGAAGGACTTTCTTCTTTAATCAAGAATTCGACTAAAGTATCAGCAAATGGTAAGAAAATGACTAATAAACTTACCAATACTATGCTGAAGACAAATAAAGGACTTCAGGAGTCTGTATTTTTTGTACCGGCGCAAAGAATATTAAGTATTGCCGACGGCAGACCGAAAAACTTTATGGAGTTTGATCTGTCGACTCCTTATCCCTTGCGTTTCTTTAGCGAGACTCTGCGAGTATTCATGCAGGGCGGATTAGGTAATCCCGATGTGATTTTTCCGATGAAATTACGTTTGAAAAACAGTGTGAAAGATTCTATTAATTCATCGATTTTTCATAATGGCAAGGTCATAATGGATCAGGCAGGCGGACAAAGAAAGATGAAACTTTCAATTGATGGAATGAAACTCCCTTTCATGACATGGAGCGCCGGACAGAAGGAATTCATGCCTTTGCTTTTGGCGATATATTGTCTGACAGGTCCGACCTCTTCCGTTGTAAAACGTGACGACTATAAGTGGGTGATTATCGAGGAGCCGGAAATGGGCCTTCATCCTAAGGCAATTGAAACTGTCATAATAGAAGTTGTAGAATTGTTGCAGCAAGGATTTAAAGTCATACTTTCGACTCACTCATCAATATTCGTTGATTTTGTCTGGACTCTTCAGATGCTTGGCGGATTGAACGACAATTCATTTAAGAAAGCCATGTGCCGATTGTTTAATCTTAAGATCAATGCAAGAAGTAAATCTATTTTCGATGGTTTGCAATCAAAGTCTGTTAAGGTCTATTATTTTGACACTAAGGAAAATGAAGGAGTGATGACTAAAGATATATCTTCTTTAGATGTAATGGACAGCAACCAGGTTATCTCAGAATGGGGTGGCTTGTCATCCTTCGCAACAAGGGCTTCTGAAATAGTAAGTGAATATGGGCAAATCGAAGAAGGCTAAAGCATCAGATATAAAGAAATCCGATATTGCTGTTTCAACAGATTGTAGTAATGATGATCTATTTAAGGCGGCTGTATTGAAGTGCGATGAGATAAAGGGTGCATTGAGTCCCGGATTGACTGCTATGAAAGGGAATTCTAAGGTTGTCAAGGTAAAGAATTCTAAGTTAATAAATGGTAGTATAGATATTGACGATGCTTTAAGATATACATATCCGAATGATTCGCGCTGGGATTATGTAGTAGGGTATGATAATGAAGTCTTTTTTATCGAGGTTCATCCTGCTGCTACGTCAAATGTCGGGGAGATGATCAACAAGGTCAACTGGCTTAAAAAAATGGCTTAGTTCGCATACTTCCGACTTAAAAAAACTCCATAAATCCGAAGTCTATTATTGGGTTCCCTCAGGAAGTGTCAGTATATTGAAAAATTCAGTGCAATATAAGAAACTCGCAATCAACAAACTGCTCATAAAGAAACTCGTTACTATCCCTGAATAAGTATTTGGGGAAATTTAGGGCAAAGTTGGAGTGTAGTGGATCGTTTAAAGAAAAACGAGGCTGCGTCTATTTTGACACAGCCTCTATGTATTTTGGGGGTTTGTTTGTGAGATAGGGAGAGTAGATGCTGAAACTGATTGCCGGGATCAGATGGTGCGGCCGGGGTAGGCTTTGAGGGCTTCTTCGAGCACTTTGAGCGCTTTGGCGAGGTCTTCTTTTTTGAGCACGTAGGCAAGGCGCACTTCCTGGCGGCCGCGTTCGGGATGGGTGTAGAAGCCGGAGGCGGGCGCCATGAAGATGGTGGCGCCTTCGTAACTGAAATCGTTGAGGCACCATTCGCAGAACTTGTCGGCGTCATCCACGGGGAGTTTCGCTACGGTGTAGAAGGCTCCCATCGGAATGGGTGAGTAGCAGCCGGGGATGCGGTTGATACCGTCTACGAGGAAGTTGCGTCGCTCCACATATTCGGTGTATGTGCTGAGCATATATTCCTGCGAGGCATCGATGGATGCTTCCGCTACAATCTGCCCGAGCAGCGGCGGACTGAGTCGCGCCTGGCAGAACTTCATCACGTTTTTGCGCAGATGCTCGTTTTTGGTGATGAGCGCGCCGATACGGATGCCACATTCATTGTATCGTTTTGACACGGAGTCTATGAGAACTACCTGGTTTTCAATATCGGGGAGATGGAATGCAGAGATGTAGGGAGCGCCGGTGTAGCAGAATTCGCGGTATACTTCATCGGAGAATAGCCAGAGGCCGTGTTTCTTGACGAGGTCGCGGATCTGCAGCATCTCTTTCATGGTGTAGAGATAACCGGTGGGATTGTTGGGGTTGCAGATGAGAATGCCCTTTGTGCGCGGCGTGATGAGTTTCTCGAAATCTTCTACGGGTGGTAGGGCGAAGCCATTGTCGATTGAAGATGGGATAGTGACGATTTTAGCACCTGCGGAGATTGCGAATGCCATATAATTGGCGTATGCAGGTTCGGGCACGATTATTTCGTCGCCGGGGTCGAGACATGCCATAAATGCGAAGAGCACCGCCTCCGAACCACCGGAGGTGACGATGATGTCATCGACGCTTACCGAGATATCAAAACGGGAATAATACTCCTGCAGTTTTCTGCGAAGCGACAGCATACCTTCTGAGGGAGAATATTCGAGCACCGTGCGATCGATATTTTTGAGAGCCTCAAAAGCCTGCGGGGGAGTGGGAAGGTCGGGCTGACCGATATTGAGTCTATAAACTTTGACTCCGCGTTGAACAGCGCGATTTGCCAGCGGCACGAGCCGTCTGATCGGGGATGCGGGCATTAATTCGCCGCGTTCAGATACTTTCATATAGATAAATAGTACAGAAAGTGGGACTCGAACCCACACAGCCGGTAAGGGCCAGGGGATTTTAAGTCCCCCGTGTCTACCATTCCACCATTTCTGCGTGTGAATTATGATAACAATGCGAAATTAATAAAAAAATCAGAAATATGAAATATATCCGGCAGTAAAAGATGCAAAATGATTGGGAAAAGGGTAATAAAAATCATTTAATTAACATTCATTAACATTTATTATTTATGTTAACATTTTACTGCAAAATGATTGCAGTCTTCGACGATAATTTTGTAGATATAAATCAAAATATAAAAGATAATATATAAAAGATAATATATAAAAGATACTGAATGTTAAACCCCGAAAGGATATTCTAAGGATAAAGGGATTCCGAAGGATATTCCAAGGATAAAGGGATTCCGAAAGGATATTCCAAGGATAAAAGACTCGCGGGATAGTCCGAGGATAAAAGAAAGGAGCAAGATTATGAGCAGTATATTCAGAAACGAAGCGAATCAGAATTCATATTCAGAGCGTAGTGTGTATTCCTCTTATGCGGATAGGAATGCGAGAATGAAATCCATGATACGTAGTAGCGCAGATATGCCGGTTGCCGGTGCAGAGCATCGTGATATGGCGGGGAAAATCAGGTCGCAATATCCGGCAGGGTATATGCGCAAGGGGGATAGGATTTATGTATGTGTAATGCAGTATGGGAGACGTTTACTTGAGTTTTCAGTCAATAATGTGGATTCGTATACGGCGTTGATGGGTGAGATCCGATATGCCGGACGCGGATTGGAGGGGCTCATGAAGGTATTCATCCGCAATCACACTCGCGGCTGGAGCGAGGAGCGCCCCTTGAAGTTTTATTCGGAGATGCCTGCTCCGCGCCGTCGCGTATCGCGTGGCGCGGTGGGGCAGGTGCGCCTCCCTGCCGAGGGTAAGCGGATGCTTGCTCCCTGGGAAACGCATTGATTTCTCTCTCTCCGGCTCCCGCCGGAGCCCTATAAAAAAGAAAAAGGATTGCGGGAGAGGGATTTTATGGGATTTCAGGGGAGGGGATTCAGGGGATTGCGGAAGAGGGGATTTTATGGGTTTTCAGGGGAGTTGATTCAAAGGATTGCGGGAGAGGGATTTTATGGGATTTC
>CAMWSV010000041.1 GCA_947177015.1 uncultured Porphyromonadaceae bacterium | reverse complement strand
CTCAGGATATTGAGAATCAAACAGAATACCATAATGGCACCGAACGCCTTCCAACTGACCAGCCTCGTAAAAGTCGGACGCGCAGACAGACTTTCGAGTGAACTAGGCATCCATCCTCCGTAGGCAATGAAGTAATTGGAAAAAACTATAATAAACACTACGCAGAATATCAATCCAATAATTCCACCGATCAGAGTAAGAATCAAATTCTCGGTAAGCAGATCAAAAATGATTCTCATACGGGTGCATCCGAAGGCTCTACACAGACCGATTTGGGAGACTCTCTGTTGCATTCTGCTTCGGGTCATACTGCTGAGATTGATTGCCGGAATCAGCAATAGGATGAAGTAAGCAATAATTCTTAGTCTATGTTTTTCTGCCAGGGAAGGCGTAAGGTTGGTAACTCCTTCATGATATTCTTCAAGATTCCAAGGCTGTTGATGATAGACTAATTGTAAATTTTCCGATTTATGGCGTGAGTTGAATTTATCATAACGATTTTTTACTTGTTTTCTGATATGCTCAACGGATACACCCTCCTTAAGTAGAAGTGCAGGAACGTACGATCCAAAATATTGAATCCAATTATCGGCATTAGTATAGCCGGCAGATACATGAGGGATAAATACGCCGGCGTAAGTGATATCCAAAATGGGATTTACATCTTTTACGATTCCAGTTACTATCCATAATTGATTTTGCAGGTTGATTTCTTTTCCAAGATAAGAATCCTGCTTACCGAATAACTTTTCTGCCACCGACTTTGATAGAATTGCATTTTTTGCGCCGGCTTCAACTTCCTCTTTAGCAAACGGACCTCCCTCTTCAAAAGTATAATCATATATCTTCCAGTAATTTTCGTCAACTACTTTTAGTGGAAATGATTCAGGTACATTATTTCTAATGGTCACATTGCATTGAGAAGGTACACCACCGGAGAATGTCACTAATTCCACGCCATCCAACCCTTCATAAAGTTCTTTAGCAAGATCATAACTTAAATATGATGAGCCGGATCCGTTGGGTAATGTAATATGAACTCCGAAACCATAAACTATGCGGGCACGTTTACTTTCAGGCACAACACTGACGTTGTCCATATTATTGATCATAAAATCGCTCATAATCAGAAATATCGCGATTGCAGTACCGATGATCGACAACCATGTCATCAGTTTCTGATGACGCAGATCAAATAACACTTGTCTTAAATAATTCATATTGATTCTTTGGGTTTGAAGAAGTGATTACTGAACCTGTCTGCCGTCAAAGAATCGGATGATTCTATCTGTCTGGCGTGCCTGTTCTTCATTATGCGTCACCATTACAATGGTACGTCCTTCGTCACGATTAAGATGATGCAGGAGATCCATTACTTCGGCTCCCTTATGAGAGTCAAGATTACCTGTGGGCTCGTCGGCGAGGATTATCTCGGGATTCCCTACTATGGCGCGGGCAATGGCCACGCGCTGACACTGTCCGCCTGAAAGTTGAGACGGGAAATGATGAAGTCGGTTACCGAGTCCGAGACGCTCCAGCACATCCTTTACCTGCCGTTGACGTTCCGCTCCCCTTTCGCCTGAGCGATAAGTGAGAGGTAACGCCACGTTCTGCATCACATTAAGTGATGGAATAAGATGGAAACTCTGGAAGATGAATCCGAGATTCTCATTGCGGAATTTCGATAGAGTGCGGTCTGATTGCCCTGTCATATCACTTCCGGATAGTAGAATGTGCCCTTTAGTTGGTTTATCGAGCAACCCAATAATATTTAGCAGAGTGGACTTACCACAACCCGAGGGTCCCATGATACTTACAAATTCACCTTTATCAATAGAGATGTTGACATTCTCCAGAGCCATCGTTTCGATATCGGCAGTGCGATAAATCTTTTCAATCCCTTCAAGTTTTATAATTTCCATAAGTAAAGTATTTTTAGTGATAGATAATTTTTAAGAGACATTACTTTTCAGTAAATCTCTTTTATTTATTCTTAATGATACGTTGTTTATTTTTAGTTGTTTCCAATAGGTTTAGATTTACTCGATCCCCCTTGCTGAGACCCGATACCACCTCGATATAATCAAGATTGCTATCGCCGAGTCTTACTTTACGTTTTTCAAGAGTTGTAGGAGAAGTCTGCACATAAATGTCATATTCACCTCCACCTTTGAAGAATGTACCCATTGGAATGCGTAATACGTCTGATTTAATATCGTAGATCACGCTGATTCTTACATTCACCCCGCCTCGCAATCCCGCCGCATCCATGGAGTCAAGACGCACCACAAATGGAATCATACCGGAAGTGGATTTTGCAGATACATTACTTATTTTTCCGGTAAAGGTCTTTTTCCCGAGCCGGACTTCTACCGGGGCACCGACACTGATTTTATCTCCGTTCCCTTCAGGAAGTTCTCCGGCTACTTTGAAATTAGTCATATCCGAAAGGATGGCTAATACCTCACCTGTGGAGATAGCGGCCCCTATATTGGAAATAAGATATGTCACAATTCCGGCACGAGGTGCGAGAATACGCGCCTCATCAAGTGTACGAAGGGCTTTTTGCAGTTCACGAGAAGAGATCTTTCCTTCAAGTTGTTTACTTTCTGCACGTGATCTATTGATACGTCGTTCATTCCGGAGTTGAATACGCATCTGCTTCAGTTCAAGTGAAGAAGTTTGCCAAGCCAATCTTGCCTTACGCACACGTTCGCCGGTACCGCTTCCGATGCTATCAAGGCGTTTTTCGCTTTCGTATTCCTCCTTCAATTGATCTACGGCTAATTCTTTTGTCTTGATACGCATTTCCATGTCGGCTATCTGAGTCTCATCTGTGATTGATTGACTTGTTATTTCACTTTGTTTAATGGAAAGTTGATCGGCAAGTTGCTGATATTGATTGTGAAATTCCTCTATATCCAGGCGCAAAAGGGGAGCACCGATGCTAACTGAATCACCTTCCTGCACATACACCTCTAATATCCGGGTATTTACAGGTGATATAATGCTCTCTTCAAATGCAGGTATTATCTTTCCGTTGGTTGTGATTGCGCTTCTGATTTCTCCCACTTCTACCTCACCGAATTTTAGTTCGTTCTCGTTAATGCCTCCTCTTAAAAATAATATGACACCAATGATAAACCCTATAATTACTGCCACACTGCAAATTAAAGGTATCAATCGTTTCATTGTGGTCTTTCGACGCTCATTTAAAGGAATAGTTCTGTCCATCTGATAAAGAAAATATTTTTTATTATCAGTTTACAAATAGTGTGCCAGGTATCATAAAACGTTACTATTTAGATATATAAGTTGAAATTAGCATGTACGTTTTCGTACATGCCAAATATTTTCGTACACGTTTATTGACAATAATTTAAAATCAACTGAAAAAGAAGAGGAGCAGATAAAGCACATATCTAACTGTACGTTAAGTCTCGATTATGAACATATCTTTAATCCCGGAAACAATTTAATCGACAATTTTTTTCATGTTATCACTTACTTCAGGAATTTTATACTATGTGTAAAAGATTATTACGGATAAGCAATAAATTATAATGTTATAAAAAACGAGGCTTCTTGAATTAATTCAAGAAGCCCTAAACATTTAATTAATAGGATATTATTTACTCTTCGATAGTGAGGAGTCTATATTTCTGCGAACCCACACCTAATTCTTCGGCATGGTCAAGGATAAGAGTACCGAGACGTGAATTGATGCGTTCCACAAGGTCCTGTTTACCGGGATCTTCAGAATTGAACACCATATCTACGCATGCTCTGTCAAGAGCCACAGGATCAAGAGAAGCAAATACTCCTAAGTCACCCATTTTCGGAGCCTCCGGATTGCCGTTGCAGTCGCAGTCTACAGAGAGGCGGTTGGCAACATTGATGTAGAGTATCCTATCCCCGGAATAATCTGTGATAGCCTTAGCAGCCTCCGCCATGGATTCGATGAAATCGGCCTGTTGTGCTCGATTAGCCCAGATGCTGTCAACGTTGGCAGTCTTACCGGCCGAATGGATATATGCCTTACCGGCAGAAGAACCAAGACCTATTGAAATATTCTTTAAGGCACCTCCGAAGCCACCCATCTGATGACCTTTGAAGTGGGAGAGTACAATCATAAAATCGTAATTCCGGATATTCTTTCCCACAATATCTTTAGTGAGATGCTTGCCACCTACCACAGGCAGTTCGATTTCCCCTTCCGAGTCAAGGATGTCAATTCCTGCCAAGTCGGTGTAACCATGTTCTTTAGCAGTTTTGAAGTGGATTTCAGAGGTGTTGCGATTACCGGCGTATGCCGTGTTACACTCGATAAATGTTCCATTGACCAATCTTACGAAATCAGCGATGAGGGCTGTATCGAGATGATTGGATTTATTCGACTCACCGGTAGAAATCTTGATACCGATATTCTTACCCTCAGCCTTTCTGCCGAGTGCCTCATAAACTTTAATGATACTTTTAGGAGTAATATCCTTGATATAATAAACAGTGGGAATTGTATCAGATACCTTATCACAGATATTGGTTTCAGCCGCATTTACACTGCAGCATGCTGCGCACATCAATGCAGTCAAGGATCCAAGCACAAAAATAGACTTAAAAAATTTCATATCGAAAAATTGAATGATAAATTACGTTTCGTTTTAAGGAAATCTTATTCCCGGCATAAGGCATAGAAATTTGCCGGAAGGGATAGACTTACTTATTCAACTCACAAAAATAAAAAATATTATTCATTTAATTCGGTAAATAAGAAAAATTGGTATATAATTCTGAAAAATAGTTAAGTACTACAGCAGAAATCTAATATAAGGTATATCAGAAACAATCACCGAAAGAGAGCAAATAGTTGCAATGTAAAACCAATTCAGAAATTTTATCATTGAATAATATTTTATATAAATTTTGGTTATGATAAATAGAAGCAAATAAGTTCAGGAGAGAGAATACTTTTGTTGCAAATTAAATTAAGATTTATGAAACCGGAAAATTTAGAATCACTTTTCGAGTATTCATACATCAGTAGCATTTATGATGCCGATGATATATGGTGTGGCATAATTACACCCAAAGACACTTTTGTTAATGGAGTGGAAGAATTGAAGCATTGTTATAGTAGTGCGGTCGTGATTCCTACGCAGACTCATTCGGACCACGTGGAGATAATCGAAGAAAATATAAATGAATATCCTGCTACGGATGCACTGATTTCTTTTATTCCCGGGAAAACTATTGGTGTAATCACGGCTGACTGTGTACCGATACTTATTTACTCTCCTGATGTTAGAGGCGTTGCGGCGATTCATGCCGGTTGGAAGGGTACACTCTCCGGTATAATAGACCGTACGATAGAAAAACTTCAATCTCATGGAGCAGATCCGGCGAATATGAAAGTTTGGTTTGGTCCATCTATCTGTCAGGAATGTTACGAAGTTGATTCTGAGTTAGCCGAAAAATTCAGTAATGCAGGGTTTGAAAGAAATATCCAAATAAATAAGGATAGTAATAAACCTCATATAGATTTACAAGGTGTTAATGTAACTCGATTGTTGAGGAAAGGTGTATATCCGGAAAATATAAATCTATGCAATCTATGTACAAAAACATTCAAAAGTCCTGATTCCGAAATAGAACACTATCCGAGTTACCGACGCGATGGAACAGCCTCGCTAAGATTGCTTACTTCGATATCTATATCGAAAATGTGAGTGTGACAAAAGGGAATTTATTGTCTAACCGGATAGATATCAATAATATAATTGATGATAAAAAAAACGGATGCATCAGATTAATTTTGATGCATCCGCTTTTTTTAATTAAGTTTCTGTTAGAAGAAACGTTACGAATTGATTAGCGATTGATGAATTTCTTACCGCCTGCGATGTAGATACCGGCGGGAAGTGCATTGAGAACTTCGAGATTAGCATCTTTGCTGATGAGGATACCCTGTGCATTATAGATATCGAATACAGCGGGGAGAACCTTTACCTCTGAGATAGCATCAACGCCGGTATTTTCAGAGATAGTATATTCTACAGCGATACCAACATATTCACCGTCGATCTCGATAGAAGAAGTATCGGAAGTGAGACGATATGTGCCGGGGAGAGTAACTGGTACTGCGGTAGAGAAGATTACTGTCTGTTCATCATCGGCAGAAAGACGGGGATAGAACTGGAAGTTAGCAATCGCACTGCGAAGCCATGCAGTGTTGCCTTTCACTTTGATTTCGTCAGCGTCGGGGAACTTTACACTGATAGTACGAAGTTCGCTTACAGCAGTTTCGGGCGACGGAGTAAACTCCTTATCGAAATAGTCAGAATCCTGCACGTCATAAACAAAGATGAAGGCGGGAGATGAATTCAATTTGCCGTCTCTCTGGAAATAATAGAGAGCCTTAGTTGTCGTAAGTTGGTACTTTCCGGGAGCCGGGTAGATATCTATATCTTCACCTGCCTGATTTATGAGGAATACTTTATTTTCAGTGCCGGGGATGGGTTTTGTTTGGTCAATTTTACCATTGGCATCTACTTCATAATAGTACTTGCTCACCTTGCTGGCGGCACGATAATCAGCGATTGCTTCTCCAAGAGTGCCATCTTCATTGATGGGATTGAGAGAATTCTTACCCATGTTGTTAACCATGGTAAGAGTCTGGTCATCCTTAAGAGTCAATTCAATTTTGCCGGGGAGGAAAAGTACTTGTCCGGCAGCAGGCTCAGCCACGGGTTGATCTTCCAATGTGACAGTAGGGATTCTAAAACGGAAACTGGTTTTAGATCCCTGAGAATATGTAACGTTGCCTTCTGCATCAGTAAGGATGAAGTATTTATCGGGTACATCTATACACCAAAAGCCCGAAGAAGTCACGAGAGTGGGGCAGTGGAGGATTGCAGTGTTACCTTCGCAAGTTACCTCAAACTTGTATGCAGGATCTTCCTCAGCCGGCTGGATGGTTTCATCCTCATCGTCCGGATTAGTTTCTACCTCACCTCCTTCTCTAAACATATCAAATAGATAAAACTCTTGTTCAACCTCCGGATTGCGTTCAACCTTAACTGCATCACCGAATGTGATGGTGAAATCTTGCAATTCAGTGCAATTATCTGATTCGGCGGGGAAAATAGACACCGCAGGAGTAGACATATAGTAGTTCATGACCACTTCCTTATTGGGAGTCTTGTCTTCGCCAATCAGGAAGAAGCCTTCAGGAATCGTAACCTGATAATGACCGCCTGCAAAACTTTCATAACCGCCGGGGGTAAGGAAGAAAGATATGCACCACTGATGAGCAAAGAAATTATCATACGAAATCTGCTTCGTGTTTGAAGCCGGAACCTGAGCAATAACTTCATCATTGCGTGTCACTGTAGTGAAAAGGTTTGCCTCACGATTTACCTCACATCCTCCGTTGAAGTTAAAAGTGATGCTTGAGAACCCCATCTCGTACATATCAAGCGAGAAGGTACCCGGATAGGGACTCAATGTCTGGAACTGGTCGAGTCCGATGTTGGTATCAATCTGTCCGAAAGCACAGATTGATGCCACAACTGCCAATGGGAAAATAAATTTTCTCATAATAAAAAAGTTAAAGGTTATGGATTAATATAATTACCGAACATTAAATCGCAGTATTGACCTCGATATTAATTTCGAAATTATCAAGGAAGTCCATAGTGGCTTTGATATAGTCTTCCATGACAACATCTTCCTCAACAAACGGTACTGTCTTGCGGAATTCTTCCATTACGGTCTCAATGTAGGGAGAAGATTTCAGCGGGCGACGGAAATCAATTCCTTGCGCTGCGTTCATCAGTTCGATTGCTGCAATATATTTAAGATTATTGATAATCTTGTGGAGTTTAGTGGCTGAGTTAGCGCCCATCGACACGAGATCCTCCTGCCCGTTGCTGCTCACGATAGAGTCGCAACTTGCCGGCCATGAATACATCTTGTTCTGGCTAACCATTGATGCGGCGGCATATTGAGGGATCATAAATCCTGAGTTAAGTCCGGGTTTTGCTACGAGGAATTCCGGAAGACCGCGAAGACCGAGAATCAACTGTGCTGTGCGACGCTCGGATATGTTGCCAAGTTCATGGAGAGCAACTCCCATATAGTCGAATGCCAACGCGAGAGGTTCGCCGTGGAAGTTACCGCCGCTGACTACGAGATCCTCATCAGGGAATACTGTTGGATTATCGGTAACGGAGTTAATCTCAATATGAAGCACATCTGTGACGTGATTCATGGCATCCTTCACTGCACCATGCACCTGAGGGATACATCTGAATGAATAGGGATCCTGCACATGTTCCTTTTCTCTCTTTATGATTTCCGAGCCTTCGAGAAGTGAGCGGAACACTTTGCCGGTCTGAATCTGTCCGGGGTGAGGACGCACCTGCTGGATACAGTTCCAGAAGGGTTCGATACGTCCGTCGAATGCCTCAAGCGACATTGCACCGAAAAGGTCGAAACAGTTGACAAGATGCCATCCATCAATAAGAGCCTTGATGCCGTTGGCAGACATAAACTGTGTGCCGTTGAGCAGTGCGAGTCCCTCTTTTGATTTGAGAGTTATAGGATTCCATCCGAAGATGTTTAGAACCTCTTTGCCACTTCTTCTCTTACCCTGGAACATAACTTCACCTTCGCCGATGAGGGGGAGGAATAGATTAGCGAGAGGTGCGAGGTCGCCGCTTGCACCGAGCGAGCCACGATCGTAAACGATGGGTAGGATGTCATTATTGTAGAAGTCGAGAATACGCTGCACAGTCTCTACCTGTACGCCGCTGAATCCCATGGAGAGGGCGTGTGCCTTGAGAAGAAGCATTAGTTTCACAACTTCGGGTGCCACAGGTGTGCCGACACTGCATGAGTGGCTCTTTACGAGATTCTCCTGCAAAGTAGTGAGTTCGTGCTGCGATATATGCTTATTGCACAGTGAACCGAATCCGGTGGTGACACCGTAGATAGGCACTGTGTTTTCATCTGTTTTTTTATCAAGGAAATCTCTGCAATGCTGGATTTTTACGATAGCATCGTCAGAAAGCGTAAGTTTTGTGCCATCTTTAAGGATCTTCTCAATAAGATCATAGGTAAGTGGTGAACTACCGATGGCATAAGTTTCGAGTCGCATTTCGAGTTAGTATTATAAGTTCGTTAAGTTATTGAAAATATTATATATATAGGGAAATCAGATATCCCTATATATAAAATGAGGTTTTAATCTTGCGAAGATTGAAAGGGATTGGATGATTCGTACACAATCTTGCCTCTATGAATCGTTGTTCGCACGCAATTCATACCCACATAGTAGGGGAGATAATTGAGGTTATCAAATTCAAGGATTGCGATATCAGCCTGCTTACCTGCTTCAATACTTCCGATTTTATCCGCGAGATCGAGGGCAGCGGCTCCATTAAGGGTAAGGGCTGTGAGAGTTTCTTCAATAGTCATTCCCATGTGGATGCAGGCGAGAGCGATTGACAACGGAATTGAACCTGAGAAGCAAGAGCCCGGGTTGAGGTCTGTGGCGAGAGCCACCGCCGCTCCGGCTTCGATAAATTTTCTGGCAGGGGCAAAAGGCTCTTTGAGAGCGAAGGCAGTGAGTGGGAGAAGTGTTGCCACGACTCCGGCTTCTGCCATTTTTCTGATACCCTCCTCGCTTACGTGGAGCAGATGGTCGGCAGAAACTGCTCTTAGGTCGCCGGCAAGTTCGCCGCCGCCGAGAGTCACAATTTCGTCCGCATGAAGTTTGAGTTTATATCCCATCTCGCGGGCAGCCTCAAGCAGTCGACGTGAATCTTCAAGTTCAAACACATTTTTTTCGCAAAATACATCGCAGAACTTCGCGAGACCTTTAAATTCCGGGAGAAGTTCACGAATGATGTAATCCACATATTCGGCAGTACGGCCTTTATATTCCTGCGGAACTGCGTGAGCCCCAAGGAATGTGGCAACTACATTTAGAGGTGTTTTCTCATCCTGTTGCAAAGCACGTATAGCCTCCAACTGCATCTTTTCAGCATCACGGTTGAGACCATAACCACTTTTTGCTTCCACAGTAGTGACACCCATCTCGATCATTCTGCCCACGAGCCAGGAAGTCTTGGAAGTGATTTCCTCTTCCGATGCGCTGCGGGTAGCATTTACCGTGGATTGTATGCCGCCGCCTCGTTCCATAATCGACATATAGGATTCTCCCTTTAGTCTCCATGAAAATTCATCGGGACGGAATCCGCCGAAGATAAGGTGTGTATGGCTGTCTACAAAACCGGGAATCGCGAGTCTGCCACCGGCATCGGTATATTCATATTCGTGAAGTGCAAGAAGAGTTGCAGGACAATCTTTCTCCTCGCCGGCATATTCGATGATACCATTGACGATAACGATCAATCCTTTCTCCACGAAGTGAATCTCCGACATTTCTTTACCCTTACGGGCACTCTTGCCGAGTGGAGTTGCGATTTTAACGTTTTTGATAATTCTATTGACGCTCATGTTGAATTTTTTTTGAAGTCTGATAACATCCTAATCTTGCTCTCTGAGTTTATCAGTGAAGAAAGATGTTATCTTATTCATTATCTACAACTGCATCTATAAGTGCATCGTCAGCGAGGAATGGTTCGGTGATCATGAAGCCGTTCTCTTTTTGAGTTTCATTCCATTCTTTCACTGTAGTCATTGCATTTTCGTTGCGTGCCCATGAGCGACGTGCCACGCCACCCATTACGTCCCACAACATTGCTTTAGTGAGGATTTCATCAACGCGATCCGATCCATCACAGATCATACCGAAGCCTCCGTTGATGGATTTGCCGATTCCTACACCGCCACCATTATGCAATGCCACGAGACTCATACCACGCGCGCAGTTGCCCGCAAAACATTGGATTGCCATATCAGCCATCACGTTCGATCCATCCTTAATATTGGAGGTCTCACGGAAGGGTGAGTCAGTACCGCTCACATCGTGGTGGTCGCGACCCAACATAATGGGACCAACCTCACCTTTTCTCACCATATCATTAAACTTCAAGGCGATCTTAAGTCTGCCCATCGCATCTTGATAGAGAATACGAGCCTGAGTGCCAACTACAAGGGCATTCTTTTCTGCGTCTCTGATCCAGTTGTAGTTATCGCGATCCTGACCTCGGCGCTCGGGATCGATACATCCCATGGCTGCCTTGTCGGTTTTCACGAGGTCTTCGTGTTTACCGCTGAGGCAAACCCAACGGAAGGGACCGTAACCGTAATCGAACAGCATCGGACCCATGATGTCTTCCACGTATGAGGGCCAGATGAAACCATCCTTTTCGTCTATGCCATTCTTTGAGATCTCCTTTACTCCTGCGTCATAAATGGCTTTCATGAATGAGTTGCCGTAGTCAAAGAAGTATGTGCCGTTGGCAACGAGTTTCTTGATTGCCTCATAGTGACGGCGCAGTGTCTTGTCGATTTCTTCACGGAATTTCTCGTGATCCTCATGTAGCAGACGGGTACGCTCCTCAAATGTCATACCGGCGGGGCAGTAGCCACCTTCGTAGACAGCGTGACATGAAGTCTGGTCGCTGAGAAGTTCAATTTTCTTATTGTGTTCAACGGCATATTCGAGAAGATCGACTACGTTGCCGTGATATGCGATAGAGATAGGACGCTTATCAGCCATTGCCTCTTCAGCAAGGCGGAATGCCTCCGGGATAGAGTCTGTAACGACTTCCACCCATCCTTGATTCTTACGGGTTTCAATACGTGAAAGGTCTACTTCAGCGATGATTGAAGCAGCACCTGCAATGAGAGCGGCCTTAGGCTGAGCGCCACTCATACCACCAAGACCGGACGAAACGAAGAGATGCCCGGAGAGATCGCCATCCTGTGGCACTCCGAGTTTCATTCTGCCAGCGTTCAGGATTGTATTAAATGTGCCGTGAACGATACCTTGAGGTCCGATATACATCCATCCTCCGGCTGTCATCTGTCCGTAGTTTGCCACACCCATCTGCATAGCCTCGTGCCAATCGTGTAGATTATCGAAAAGACCTACCATCATGGCATTAGTGATGATTACGCGTGGAGCATCCGGACGAGAAGGGAAGAGACCAAGGGGATGTCCGGATTCAATTACGAGTGTTTGATCTTCAGTAAGTTCTTCAAGATATTTCTTGATGAGATTGTATTGAAGCCAGTTCTGACAAACCTGACCGGTTTCGCCGTATGTAACGAGTTCGTAGGGGTAGAGAGCAATGTCGAAACAGAGGTTGTTGTCGATCATCACTTGGAATGCTTTGCCTGCGAGGCATTTTCCTTTATATTCGTCGATGGGTTTAGCCTTTAAGTCTCCTGCCGGACGCCAACGATAAGCATAGATACGGCCGCGTGTGCGAAGTTCCTCCATAAATTCGGGGGCTGCTTTCTCATGCAATTCCTTGGGGAGATAGCGCAATGCGTTGCGAAGAGCCGTTTTGGTCTTCTCGGGAGTCAGGGTGTAACCGCGGTCAGGCGCTCTGCGAATACCTTCTTTAAACTCAGGCATTTCGGGCCATTCGGCGGTAAGTAATATCTTCTCGTTGTCGTTCATGGTGAATATTAGTTGGTTTGATTATTTCTATGATAATATGAGATTAATTTGATTCGGAATATTCTGAATCGGGTTGATTAATCGGAATAATACAACATTTAAGAAAGGTGTTCATCACATCAAGAATGAGATTAACGAATTAACTTTCTTAATAAAAGTAAAATTCCTATCCGCAAAGATAATTAAAATTTTTAATATTACAAAGATTCCGTAAATACTCTCTTTAATATTGGCGAATAGTAAGATTAAAAATCGGGAAACAAATTAGTGACACACAGAAATAAATAGCACTATATTAAAGTAAAATCGGCATATTCCAATGTTGAAATATGCCGATTTATGTGGATGCTTCGTCTGCAATTTTAGAGAATTGCCTGGAGTTTTGATTCCAGATCAGAAAGTTTAACGAGACCTACGCTGCGATCTTTGAGTTCGCCATCTTTGAAGAAGAGGACAGTCGGGATATTGCGAACGCGGTTTTCTACGTCGATTTCATCGTTTTCGTCACTGTCTATTATACACATATCAGAGCCCACGAGACTCCTGAGCAG
>CAMWSV010000040.1 GCA_947177015.1 uncultured Porphyromonadaceae bacterium | reverse complement strand
GCAATGGGGAGGTACCACCTGCGTGCAGATCTATATGGCGTGGCTACAGATGCTCCATTCTCAAGGACTTAATTCAATTATTATCGCGCATCAGGGAGCAGGGTCAGACGAAATCAAGGATATGTTTGACCGTATGCTCCTGTCCTATCCCACCGAACTTCTGCGCGATCCCGACAGCGACTCGGAGAATCCTAAAAGCAAAGGGAAGCAGAAGATCACCGAACGTGTAGGACGCAGCGGAATGGCGATGAGGGTCTGCGCGCGCAACTGCAAGATCAAAATCGGATCGGCAGAGCGTCCCGACTCCTGCCGTGGCGGCGACTACAATCTGGTGCACCTCTCGGAGGTGGGGATATGGAAAGCCACCGATGGCAAATCTCCCGAAGATATAGTCAGGAGTGCCTGCGGCGGAGTGCTGCTCCGCCCCCTCACGATGATAGTGTATGAGAGCACCGCCAACGGCACCGGCAACTTCTTTCACCGCGAATACCTTGCCGCCACGCGTGGCGAATCGCAATTTACGCCGGTGTTTGTAAGTTGGTTTGAGATAGAGCAGTACTCCCTGCCGCTGAGCGAGGAGCAACGTGCCGAAAGAGCCGCCCGCCTTCTTGCCGGCCGGGAGAGCGATGCGGCGACCGACCGCACCGAGAGCGGACGTTACTACTGGCGGCTGTGGCAACGCGGTGCCTCGCTCGACGCCCTGCACTGGTATGAGCAGGAGCGCGCCAAATATAACGACCATGCCCGCATGGCGGCGGAATACCCTTCCGACGATCTTGAGGCATTCGCCCACTCCGGTCAGCCCGTATTCGTGCGTGCCGACGTGGAGGCATTGCGCGCCGACTGCCACGCTCCGATAGCGCGCGGCGAGGTGGAATCGCACACTGCCGATGAAGACTCGATCGCCGACCTCTACTTCCACCCCTCGCCCGGCGGCGCACTGGAAGTGTGGGAATATCCCGACCTCGCATCCGGTATCACCGACCGCTATGTGGCAGTGGTGGATGTCGGCGGGCGCACGGCGAAGGCAGACTGGAGTGTGATCACGGTGATAGACCGCGCCGGGATGTGCGACGGCGGCAGGGCGGCTATTGCCGCGCAATGGCGCGGACACTGCGACTGGGACCGCCTGGCATTCCGCGCCGCGAGGATAGCGGCATGGTATGACGAGGCGCTGCTGGTGGTGGAGAGCAACACGCTCGAAAGTCGCGACCCGGCACGTATGCTCGATGCCGGCGGCGGAGAATTACCCTTCATACTGCATCAGATCCGCGACCTCTATCCCAACCTTTACGTGCGCGGCGCAGGGATAGAGAATCTGCGCGACAGCGGCGGCTACCGCATCGGATTCCACACTAACGCCGCCACCAAACCGATGGTGATAGCATCCCTGATACGCGCCGTTCGCGAAGGATTATATATCGAGCGTAGCGACGCGGCGGTAGACGAGATGCTCAGTTACGAGCGCAGACCCAACGGGAGTTACGGAGCCATAGCCGGATGCCACGACGATATACTTATGACCCGCGCCATCGGACTGCACATCGCCTTCTACGAGATGGATGCGCCGCGTCGCCGGATGCCCCGCCCATCCGGGCGCCGCCGAGCGCCGCGCAGCCACCGCCCGCTCAGCGAAGCATTTATTTAGGTTGATCGGGGGAAACGTAAGGCTGAAGCGGTGGGGGAAATCGGGAAAATCGGGATTTTTGGGGGGAACTAAAAAGAAATATTATGCGAAATCAAGAACTATTAGCCGCGGCGGCTGCCAACTGGGCCGCCATGGCGCCGTTTCGTGCCGGACGCGAACGCTGCAAGCGATATTGCTACGGAAGGCAATGGGATGATATCATTGAAGTCGACGGCCAACGGATGAAAGAGGAAGACTATATCCGCAGTCAGGGCAATGTGCCGCTGAAAAACAATCTGATACGCCGCCTGGTGCGCAGCGTGCTGGGGGTATTCCGCGCTCAGTATTCCCTGCCGGAGCCCTCGCGGCTCGAACTGCGCGAGAGTGATGAATCCGACAGGATGCTCTATGCGCGTCTGGTATTGAACGCCGACCGCAACCGACTCGCCGAAATCCATGCCCGCACTATGGAGGAATTCCTTATATCAGGGCTCGCCGTGCACCGCAAATCAGTGGCACCGCCGCCCTACGGACTCGGATGGCAGACGGCGGCAATGACGCTGACCTCATACGTGGCGCCAGACAGTTTTTTCATCGACACCTCAGCCCGCGACTTCCGCGGATGGGATGTGCGGATGACCGGTCAGATTCACGACCTCGACTTCAATACCCTCTGCGGCGCGATGTGCCGCGGCGAGGAGGATGTGGAGCGGATGCGCGCTATCTACGGCGAGGGGGAGGGGGTGTCAACGCCGACATTCCCCTTGCCGCTCGGTGGCGCGGAGAATACTGTCATGCGCGACTTCTACCGCGCGTCCGTCCCCGGCTTATGCCGCGTGATCGAAGTGTGGACGCGCCGCCCCGTGGAGCGCTATCGTATTCACGACCGTATGCGCGGAGAGGTTTACCTCTGCGACGCCGCGCGATATGAGGAATTCCGCCGCGCCAACCGCTCTGAATTTGAATCGGGACGCTACGCCCCGCAATGGGTGATGCAGGAGGGGTGGATGTATCATTTCCTCTCGCCGGCGGGCGATGTGCTCTGTTCGGGCGACTCTCCCATTCCCGGAGGGGGGCAACCATACGTATGGAAGGCATACCCCTTTATCGACGGCGAGATACACAGTTTTGTGGCAGACGTGATCGACCAGCAGCGACATACCAACCGCCTGATTACGCTCTACGACTGGGTGATACGTTCATCAGCCAAGGGTGTGCTTCTCTTTCCGGAATCGGCGTTGCCCGATGGGGTTGAGATCGACGATATCAGTGATGAATGGAGCCGTTTCAACGGCGTTATCCTGTTCCGGCCGAAGGCGGGAATGCCGCTGCCGCAGCAGGTGAGCGGATGCGCGTCGCAGGCAGGCATCACGGATCTTATCAATATCCAGTTGAAGATGCTGGAGGATGTGAGCGGTGTCAACGGGGCTCTTGAGGGTAAACTCACCAACAGCAATGTCTCCGGCACCCTCTTCAATCAGCAGACGCGCCAGGCCATGAACGCCCTGCTCGATATACTCGAATCCTACAATAACTTCATCCTTGAGGGAGCGCGCCTCGACCTGCGTTTGCTTCAGAAATAGAGAGATAGATTAGGTATTAGGTATTAGTTATTAGGGATGGGTTGGGAAAAAAGGAAGAGGGTATGCCTTGATGTCAAGGCATACCCTCTTTTCATATCAGGAATTGAGTAACTATGAAGTTGTCTTATCTGCGGATCATCACGGAGCGGCCGTTGATGATATACATGCCCGGAGCGAGATTCTTCACTTCATGGGCAGGTACATCCCGGAGGATTACGATGCCGTTCATGTTCACTACCGTCACTGTGGAGTCGTCGCCGATCACGGAGTCGATCCAAGTGGATACGTCACCCTTCACGAGGTAAACGGGATGTGCTTCCAGAGAGCGGTGGCCATCGGCGATGAACTTGCCTGCGGGGATGTGGATAGTGGTCTGACCCTCATCCTTGATGGTGGGAGTGATCACGAGTTTGATGCGGTTGTCGGCATCATCCACCTTCACCGGAGTCACGCTGTAGTTCTGATCTTCGGAGGCACGTGTGATTGCGCGGCGTGCTTTCTTGGCATCTGCCACCTTCACTGAAGTGTCGTGGTCGAGAGTGATATCGTCGATGTCATGATCGATCTCCACGTTAGTGGCGTCGGGGAAGGAGATGAAGAGTTGATCCAGAGTAGTGGGGATGTCGAGATCCGACTCATATTCGTTGTCGTAAGTCATTGCGCCACGGAAACGGATAGAATAGTCGAGCACAGTCTCCTTCATAGGCATTGTTATGCCGTCGGCATTGAGTTTTGCGGAGAAGGTGCCGGCGGGGACAGTGATTTTCACATTTCCCGGGTTGATGATGGCGGGCTCGAACGATATACGGGTCTGGCTGCCGCTCACTCTGAGAGTGGTGGTCACACCCTCGGTGAGATCATTGCCTTCAGCATCAACTACTGCAATCTTGGCGTTATTGTCGGCTGCGGGCAGGATGCCGTTGGCAAACGTGAAGGTGATGTTCTTGATCTCTTCGAGTTCCTCAGAACCTGTTGCCGGAGCCACGGTGCAAACGGTGGGATCCTGCACGGTGTAGGAGAGGATACGCTCTCTTGAGGGAGTGCCTTCATCGGCAGCGTCGAGGTGGCAGATGAATGTGCCTGCCTCCACCTTTATGCGATAGTTGCCGCCGGTGGTGATTGCGGGGGTGATGGTGATGACGCCCGAATTGTCGGAATTTACTGCTGCTGTGGCGGTATACTCGGTGAGCGGAGTCACGCCGTCGGCAGCGAGCACTGTGATTGTGCCCTCGCCGCGTTCCACTTTAGCGGCGTTCTGATAAACCACCGTGATGTCAGCCACCATAGCGATTGCACGCGTGCTGCCCGAAGCGGGAGTGACGCGGCTGTCGGTGGGATTCTTCACTGTGAAGGGCACAGAGATTTCCTCATTGTTGCGTGCCTCGCTGGTGTGGGTGCGCTTGCAGGCTGCCGAATTGGCTGCCAGCACGAGGGTATACTCGCCCGAAGTGGTGATTGAGGGAGTCACGTTGGCGAATACGATCACATCGCTTTCGTAATCCTTATCCATAGAGAGAGCCACGGTGTATTGCGAGAGCACGTTGCCGGCGGCGTCATGTACGGCGGCCGCCGCCTGGTCGGTGAGGTCTACATCCACAGCCTTGAGGAATTCAAACTCGAAGTTCGACATCGAGGGTGCTACTGTGCCGGCGGCGGGAGTCACTGTTGCATCAGAGGGGTCTACCACATTATAGGAGATGCGATACTCGGTAGCCTCCTCCTCAGCAGCCGATGCCGAAGCCTTGCAGCGGAATCTGCCGGCGGGCACGATGATATTGTAAGAGCCGTCTGCTTCTACCGGAGGATTGATTGAGATGATAGCCTTGGTGCCCTCGATGCTTACCGAGAGTTTGTGACCCTCCATCTCATTCATGTCGGCGTCGTAGAGACCTGCGGGTGCGGCGGGGTTGGAGTCAGCGAGCACCTGAGCAGCCTTGGTGAACGTGAATTCCACCTTGGAGAGTTCCGTGAGTTCGCTGCCGGGAGCCGGAGAGATTGTAGCGGTTGTGGAGTCCTTGATAGTGAAATAAGCCATATAACTGTTGACGGGCACATATTCATCGAAGGCACCCATCATCTGCACGGCACCCTGCGGGAGCACGAGTCGATAATTGCCGTCGGTGGTGAGAGCCGGTGAGAAATCTATGTACACCTCATTCGCTTCGGAAGTGACATTAATCTTGACATCGTTGACGGGCTCTGCCATTTCGTAAGAGTTATTACCCGAACCTTCGATCCATACGCGGTTGAATTGCACGGGATACTGGTTGGTGGCGAGTTTCAGGTCGATATCCTCGGGGAATGTGAGGGTGATGCGGTTGAAGCCTTTCTGCGGATGGCTCTCGCAGCCCTCAATGCCGTCTCTGGTAGTGATCTGCTCGTAGACGGGGATGCTCCATTCCACGTGGTTGTCTTTGATCTCGAAGTGGTGTCTCAGTTCGGAGTTATAGTCCATGCCGTCGATCTTGAATGCTTTCTCGGGCACCACGATAGTGTATTCACCCTGCTCGGTGATGATAGGTAAGATCTTGTAACTGATCATATTTCCCTTGCGGGTAGGATGGGAGAATTGGTAGATATCTACCTCCACATCGCCGGTGTCTTCGTCAGACTCGATATATGAGAGGCGGTTGCCATCCTTATCGGCGATGTAGGGTCCACCTACCGCGAAGTTACGTGCTATGGCGAATCCGTAGGAAGAATTATCGGTTTCACATTCAAATTCAATGTGATCGAGTCTCACACGGGGTTTGCCTGCGGTGTTGACAACTCTGATAGCGCGTGCTTCTGGCGCCTGGCCGGCTGCCGGGATCGAGAAGTTTACCTTCAGTGTTGTGCTGAGTTGCTTATTGTTGTAGCCGAGGATAGCGTTGGCGGGGAGTTCCCAATAGTAAGCCTCACCCTCCTCAAACATATCTTCTGTAAGAGTTGTGGTATAGTTTATGGAAGACACATTATAGGAAGACGGATTGGCGTAAGTGGCGATTACCGAATTGTCGGAAGCCTTCTTAAGGGTGGCTACTCCCAAACCTGCCTTGAGTTGGCTGGTTTTACCGCCGGATAAAGCGATTTTGACGGTAGAATAGTTGGCGACTGCCTCTGCACGTGTCATCTCTTCGGTGGTGACATCATCATATTTTACAGTACAAGTGGAATTTATCAGGGCGGTCTGCACGGTGGCGGAGGTGACGTTCTTCACGGCATCCTTCTTGTAGGTGATATGCTCCTCGGTGGAGTAAACGTGTTCACCGCGGCTGATGGTCCAGGCGAGCGCCGGGATGTCAAGGGTGTACGTATAGCCGTCTTTGGGGATGGTAGAACCTCCGTTGGGAGAGGTGGAAGCAGTGAGGAGTTTGAAATTGATGGTTGCGGTGGGGAAATCGTCGGCATCGCGTCCGATAGTCACGGTGCAACTTTCCACCATAGACTTACCGTTGGCTTTGATGTCGGGGAGTTCCGTGCCGAGTTCGATGGAGTCAGCGCCGTAATAAGTGAATACGAACTTATTGAGCGACGTGTTCATGGTCAGGGTCTTGGGGTCGGGAGAGTAAACGTATTTGGGATAATTCCCTTCGATAATTACGAATTTACCCACAGTGACTGTGAATTCGGCTTCAGTAGAGGGGAGTCCGGCGCCGGAACTCTGCTTCACGAATCCGCGGGGAATGAATACTGAGTAGACCATCTCCTTATCGCCGCGCTTGATAACGGGGTTTAAGGGGATACGCACGGAATGATTGTCGCCGTCCCACTCGATATCCATGGGGGTATAAGTGGCTACGGTATTGCCGTCGGCATCCTTGATGGTGATTTCGAGGTCGCTGTCGCCGGGTATCATCTCGCTGTTGAAAGCGAATACAAGGTCTTCCCAGTCAGTGGCGCGGATAGCGCTGTTGGCGGGGGGAGTCTGGCTCACGATGGGAGCCTCGGTGGCACCCTCGATATAATATGAGCCGAGATATACGTCGGCATTGGCGACGCTGTTGGTGTCATAGAGATAAGGGAGGATATGGATGCGGTAGCGGCCGGTCTCGAGTTCATCGAAGGTGTTGGTATAATTCGATGCCGCCGGACGCGGTATGAGACGTGCGTTGTGGGCGTCGTCCCATTCAATACGGTAAAAGACGTCGGATGTATAGCCTACAGGACGCTGCCAGTTGCCGTCGACGTATTGTTCAAGTTTCACATACGTATTGTTGGTTGTCGAAGTGTTGGCTGTGGCGCGCATCTCCGGTTCGAAGTGGAGCCGAATTTCCGACATCTCCTGAATAGAATAGGATTCGACTGATGGAGGCGGAGTGGCAGTCACTGACTTCAGGGTGAAAGAAGAGAGCACCCACGAATAGGTGAGTTCCGGATTCGGCTCGCCGTCGACGGTGAATGTGCCGGCGGGGATAGTGAGTGTGGGAGGTCCGTAGGAACTTCCTTTCTTGGGAACGTTAGTGGGTGAGTCCGGATTGGTGCAGGTGAAGGTGATGCTCTGGCCTCGCACGCTCGCCGTGTAAGTGTACAAATCATTGACTCTGGTGGCATAGGTCTGGGTCATTACCAGGGGTGAGGCTGATTGCATCTGCAGTTTCACCTTATCGGAATAATTCAGCACGATTTCCCGGAGGTCCGTAGTGGCTACTACGCTGCCATTGGCGGGAGTCACCGTCATTGAATTGGCGTCGAGGATGAGGAACGAGATGGAGAAGGCGTCAAGATTGGATGCTTTGCCTTTCTTCTCGTAAGAAATGGTGTTGGCAGGGACGCTGAAAGTGTAAGTGCCTGGTTCATAGACCCCCTCCAGGAGATTGTAGGTGACCTCAAAATAATGGTTCATTACTTTCGAGCGTTCTGCCTGCGACACGGGGAGTGTCTGGATCACAGTGCCGTCCTTACTGAGGGTGGCGTTGCCACCGTTGGGGAGCGGGGATGCATAATCCGACGGCTCATCGTAGGGACATGCGATAATGATGCTCCGCAACGGATTGGTGTCCGAAGCGAAAATCGTCTCGCCATCGGCAGGGGTTGTGGAACGCGGACCCTCGGCGCGGCATATCGCCACGCTGCTGACTGCGAACACAAGTGCCAACAGCAACTTGGTGTAAATCTGTCTCATTTGGTTGGTTTATAATTAAAGTTAAGTGATTGCAGGATGTAGAAATTCAAAAAAACTAATTTCAGAGCATGAAAAACTAATTTCAGAGCATGAAAAATTAATTTCAGAGCATGAAAAATTAATTTCAGTGACTTCTTCGGGATGACTTTTATAAGTGTTAATGGAGTGTTAAAACTTTGGATTAAGAATTATTATCCACAAAGTTAATAAAAAATAGTTAAATCCCAAATCAAATCTATCCGCAAGGTGTGATTTTATAATAAATTTTATTTCAGGTGTATGAATTAAGCACGTGTGCGCAGGGAGAAAATTTGGTGTAAAATGAAAATAGTGTTAAATTAGTATGCCGAAATCGGAAATCTCTTTATAAAGAATAATAAATATGTAAAGATTGGAAAATTACATAAAATGTGTTTAAGGAAATAACTCAAATCCGATCAGAGTATTTCTTAGTAAATCAAAGTATTACACAGTAATCCGGAATATTACACAGTAAATCGTAATCTTTGCATAGTGAATCTGAATAACAAAAGAAGCAATTAAAAATGGAAATGACGTTTACTGCACTGCATGCCCGGAAGCAAGCCCGGAGGGGAGTGGATGAGGTGGCATCCGATATTCAGGTCGCCGCCACAGGGAGATTAAGCGGCGGTGCGTTCGCAGGGATGGTGCTGCTGCTGACGGTGGTGTTTGCATACATCATATCCGTATTGGGATTTATGGCGGGGATTTCACTCCGGGGAGGAGTGTTCCCTTTGGGGATTGCCGTGGCTGTGGTGGCGGCAAATGCCGTGTGCCGTCCTGTCCGTGCTGACCTTACGCGCGGCATCCTTGTAGCGCTCGGCGTGATTGCGCTATCGATTATTATCGCCACCCTTACGATAGATTACTCCTACGACGGACTCGTATATCATCAGGAGATAATAGCCTTTCTCTGCAACGGCTGGAATCCGCTGCGCCAGGCGTATCCCTCCGGGGCGGGAGCCGAGACAGTATCGGTCTGGGCGCTGCATTATGCCAAGGGAATCGAGATAGCCCAGGCATCCGTAGTGGCGTTCATCGGGAAGATAGAAGCGGGCAAGGGGATCAACTTCATCCTGACCTCCGGGACAGCCTTCATAGTCTTCGACTTCATACGAACCCGCCGGAGCATCCTCAGCAGCGGGAAAGTGCTGCTGATTACTATCGCCGCGATTGCCAATCCGGTGGTGTGCGAACAGATACTCACCTATTATATAGACTTTTACAAATATCTATATCTTCTGGTTCTCTTTGCCGGGATGGTGGATCTGGACTCAGAGCGCAGTGAGCGCCGCCAATTCGGCTCAGTGCTTATCGCGGTGGCTGTGGTGATGAGCGTCGCCACTAAATTCAACTTTTTCTTCGAGGCGGGACTCTGCGGCGTGGCGGCGGTGATATGGGCGGCGGCTACCGGTCGGCGCCGCTTGAGGCGCCGCCTGCTGATCATAGGGAGCGGAGCGTTTGCCCTGGCGATCTTGCTCGCCTTCCACCCCTACGCCACAAATTTGATGAGGGCGGGGCATCCGCTCTATCCCCTGATGGGAGAGGGAGCGGTGGATATTATGTCGGGGAATACTACGGAGATGTTTCGCGGTCACTGCCGCTTCGTCAACTTCTTCCGCTCGCTGCTGATACCTTCGCTGCAGATAGATGTGGACCAGCGTAACGGCGGATTCACCATGCTCATGCCGCTGATATTGCTGCTGACTCTTATCAACGCATGGAGAATCAGGCGCGAAGTGAAGGGCACGGTATGGTATGCGGCGGCGCTGTGTCTGGGGAGTTGCTTTATGTTTGAACAGACCTGGTGGACGCGATATATCTGCCAGTTGTGGTTTTTGCCGGTGCTCTTCCTCCCGGTGAGTATGGATAGCGTAAAGACTCGTAAGTGGGGGAGTGTGACGGCGTGGCTGATGATATTAGCCGGGGCGTATGCCTCGCTCTGGGCGCTGAAGCATGAATTTGTGATCGGCAGTTATAATTATCTCCTTATGCACGAAGCAGGGCGCGGCAGGGTTGAGATTGTGGAGCCTGCGGGACCGCAATATCTGCGGCATCTTGATGAGGCGGGAGCGGACTACAGTGTAGTGCACCTACCCCTCTCTCTCCCCGCCGACCCGAGCCGCAAGGTGCTCTACTTTGTGGAGCGCCGCCCGCCGCTGGTGATAATCTCCGCCGGGCAGGCAGATGCTATCCGGCAGCGCATGGAAAAAATGCATCTCAACTATATCCGCCACGAATATGATCCCGATGATCATTTCACTACGGTGAATGAGACATCCGGATGCCCGAGCAGTCGATAGATTCCCCGGCTCAGAGCGGCAGGGTCAATCTGCGAGATACCCCCCGAGGATGCGGGGAGTGGAATGTTGCCGCCATCGGGGGCAATGAGTGCGTAATCCAGCGTGTCGATCAATCCGCTGAAGGTGATGTAGCCGTGGAAGTCGGGTGTTGCCACCGGTGGATTTACTGCGGGGTGCGCCTGCGCGGCAGATCCCGCATTGCCGTAAGGTGTAAACTCGCTCACACCTTTGTCTGTGCCGATAAAGATGCTGTTGGTGGCGGGGTTGTAAGCCACCGAGAGCAGATTTGCCGAGGGGAGCGGGGAATCCGTCATGCTGAACTCGGCGAGAATCCGCGAGCGATCGGGCGATAGACATACCAGGCTTCCGGTGGAGAGCGCGATCCATTTACGCTGCTCAGCATCGGCAGTGATGCCCATTATGCCGCCGCGGCAGAAATCAGTGGTTATACCGCCTGCCATATTCAGCGGACGAATCCACCGGAAATTGATTTCATCTCGGAAGAGATCCTCGCGCGAAGTCTCGATGAGTCCTTCCACAGTGCTTATAATGAGATGTCCGTCATAGGGGTCTTCAAGGAGGCCGGCGGGGAGGTTGAATTCGAGGGAACGCTCACCATATTGGTCGATACCGTTCTTGAGCAGGACGAGGTGGTCGTCGGAAGTATCTTCCGGCGTGCCGTTATGGTCATAAAAGAAAGAGAGAACGTCATTATCGTGCGAGATGTGAGCGATAATGTTGCGGTTGGCAGGGTGACGCAAGGAATGTATCTCGGCACACTGCCCGATGGTGAGGTCAGGGATAATGATTCTTCCGAAGGGGTGGGAGGGGTAATCTTCCGGTGTGCTTACCGCCTGCCGGTCGGCGGCACTCCAATACCATAATTCCGCCTGCGGATCGGGATAGGCATCCGAGCGGTTTCGGGCGAAGGCAGTCCAGAGAGTGCCGTCATTATCGAAATCCGGGATGGCGAAACTGCAGAGGGAGGACCATGACGAGCCTGTCTGGGGTTCGGTGACGGTGATATGCCGCGGATAATCCGGCAGATGATTGCTGCGCGTGAAGTGGAGGGCATCCGCCGGGTCGGCGAGATTCTGGCGGCGCATACCGGTGGTGCGGCTCACTGTGTAGATATGGTCAGGATTGAGAGGGTCGCAAACACCCCCCGACGGAGATTCCAGTATCAGGGAATATCCGGAGAAGTAATTGTCGCGGTGGGTGGTGCCGAGCGACCGGCGTGTCCATTTCCCGTCGGCGAAGGTGCAGACGCCGTCGGTGATTGATGTGAGGAGCGAACGATTGTCGGAATTTCTGCCCCGGTTGTGCACAAGGAGCCCGTATTTGGGGTTGTAATAGAGGTGGCGCGGCATTCCGGCGGCGAGGGCGTTGACGGGGATGATATCGCCCGAATCGCTCCACTTGCCGGAACCCTCGGAGTTATCCCACGTGCGACGCTGAAAACCCTCCCGCGGACGGAATACGTAGAAATTCCTGCCATCGGCGGAGGCGAATTGTTTGAATGTTTCCGCTCCGGTCATGCCGTCGGGCCATGGGAGTGATTCCTTATTGATGATGCTCAATGTTTGGCTGAGACTTCCGGAGAGATCGCCGGGGGTGAGTTTGCCCGAAATAATATCCTGCAGCCGGAGCAGATAGATGCGCTGGTTGGTGTGGAGCATCAGTCCGTCGGCAGTGGGAGAGATGAGGTATCTTTCCGGGGCACCCTTCACGTAGTCTTCGCGGCAACCCATGATGGCGAAATTCACCGGGGTGGTGAACAGCGACTGCACGCCGCATGGTTCGCCGGCATCGGCAGGGATGGAGAGGATGTTTGCCGACAATCCCTCGGCTCCCGATTGGTATTCCGGACCGATGAAGAGAAACGAATCATCCGAAACGGGATATATGCCGTAGCGCAGAAGGATATCCCCCTCCGGAGTGAGCAGGCGGGGTTGGCAGAGATCGGATGATGATCGGAGAGGGGTGAGGTCTTTAACGCGGTATGTGCCTTGGCGCAGAGGAGTGGAGAGGATGCCCGTGCCGTCGGATATTATCAGGCGGTTGCCTACGATATTGGCGCAGTCGGCGTGTGAGCCGGTCTGTACTATTGCGAAGGTGGAGGCGTTGTGAGTGTCTATTATCAAAGCCCCGAAATCGGTGGCAGTTACAATTTTGCTGCCGTCGATGGAGAAGGCGATGTCGCGGATGGCGATACCGCCGGGACGGAGAGTGCTGAGCAGATCGGTGTTTGAGAGGATTCTGCCGTCGTCAAAAATGATGTCGATGGCGCTGTTGTCGTATGCAATGGCGAGGCAACCTGCCGCGTGACTATATCCCATGGCATTCACGCCGATGCCTGAGAGGGTGAAGAAGTTGGAGAGTGGCTGCATGGAGCCGCCGGGAATTGATTTGTCGTAGCGGGCGGGAATCATCGGGGGGAGGCGATACCATTCCGCCGCGTCTTCCTGATAGTGGCTCCCGGTGATGATAGCGTAGAGGTAGCGGTCGGTATCGATAAGCCGCTGCACATTATTAGTGGCTTGGCTCACGGTGGGGAAGAGGTAGGAATTGATGTCGAGAGGGGGGTGATGAGTCCATTCGCCGGCTATCTGCGCCCGGACGGGAAGCGTGACGGCAGCGAGGGTAGCGAAAGATAAGGCGGCTCGCCGAATTATACCGGGAAGGGGGAAGACGGCGAGGGTAGCGAAAGATAAGGCGGCTCGCCGAATTATACCGGGAAGGGGGAGATATTTTGCAATCGTTTTGGCAGTCACTATTGAGA
>CAMWSV010000039.1 GCA_947177015.1 uncultured Porphyromonadaceae bacterium | reverse complement strand
TGCTATATTGACTATATTGATAGATATTAGGCTTGTTGATATATTTTCTTTAGGCTTTTTGATATATCAGTAGGCTTTGCGGTATTTGTCGGCACCTTCGGCTTCCATGGTCTCTTCGAGGATGGAGAGGTAGGATTGGTAGCGGCTTTGTGCGATGAGGTGCTCATCGACTGCGGGGATGACGCGGCAGCCGGGTTCGCCGGTGTGTTTGCAGTCGCTGTATTTACATTGGCGGCCGTATTTGAAAATCTCGGGGAAAAAGTGCGAAACCTCTTCGGGTGCGAAGTCAATGACTCCGAATCCTTTAACTCCGGGAATGTCGATGAGTTCGCCACCGTAGGGCAGGTCCACCATCTGGGAGAAAGTAGTGGTGTGCATACCGGTGTGATGCTGGTCGGAGACGGCGCCTGTGCGGAGGTTGGCATCGGGTGCGAGCACGTTGATGAGAGAGGATTTTCCTACACCGGAGTTGCCCGCCATAAGCGAAACTTTGTCACGGGTGAGATCAATGAGCAGGTTGATACCTCTGCCGTCAATAGCGGATACGATTATCGAGGGGTAGCCGAGCGATTCGTATAATCGTGCGATTGCTTCAGCGAGTTGGGCATCATCTTCATCCCAGATGTCTGCTTTGTTGATTACTATAGCGGCATGCACGTTGTAAGCCTCGGCTGTGGCGAGGAATCTGTCGATGAATGTGAGTGGAGTGGCAGGATTCTTAATAGAGACCACGAGGATGGCGAGGTCGAGATTCGAGGCGAGAATATGACTCTCTTTCGAAAGATTTGAAGCGCGGCGGATGATGTAGTTCTTGCGTGGAAGGATTGAAGTGATGTATTGGGTGTCATCGGCATCGCGCAGAGTTATCTCCACCTGATCGCCTACGGCAACCGGGTTGGTGGTGCGTATTCCCTGGATCCGGAAAGAGCCTTTCGCTTTGCAGGTGACGCAATGTGCGGAATCGTCGAGCCGCACGAGATATGCACTGCCGAGATTACGGATTACGGTGCCGCGGAGCGGAGAGATTTTCTCAAGAGTCGCCTTTTTTTTCTTTTTTGCCATAGGAGTCGTGATGTGTTACTTCGCCATGCAGGTGAAGTAAATTAATAAAAACGATATGCAAAATTAACAAAAAAACAGGTTGAATTGTTAATAAAATACCGGATAGATACAAGAAAAATGTATTCTGCGGCGTTTATATAGGTAAAATATAAGTGAAATTTGATACGGATATAAATTGACTATGTTAATGTCACGCTGATTCTGATAGAATATATAGCCAATCCAGAGAGTTAATCAACATATAGTAATCACTTAATAATAAACTAATAAATAATCCAAAATTATGACTATCGAAACAATTGGCACTTATGCCGGAGAGGTGTTTAAAGCACTGGAGTCTTGCGACACTCACATTCTCGGTCTGAAACAACTTAAGAAGGTCACCAAACTAAAGAAAGATGAGTTGATGTCGGCTATCGGCTGGCTTGGTCGCGAAGGAAAAGTGGTATTGACAGAAAATGACGAGGATCTGGAAGTAGCGCTCGTGGATTGATATCGCCGCCTACTGATCTTCAGAAGAAAAGATTAAAATATCAGCCCGGAAAAAGCGTACGCTTTTTCCGGGCTGATATTTATTTCGTCATGATGAAAAAAATTAAGCCATCCGATATCGGGGAGATTACCGGCGGAAGGGGATGCAGCGGACTACACGGACCGGGACGGGACGACCGTCAACTCGACCGGGAGTCCAGTCGGGCATAAGGCTGAGTATTCTCACTGCTTCGCGATTGAGGGATTCCTCAACGCTTTTGAGCACAGTGACGTGGCTGATGGAGCCGTTGGCGTTAACTACGAATGAACAGGTGACGCGTCCCTGGATTCCCCGGCGGTATGCTTTGTCGGGATATTTACGCGTGTGATTGATGAATTCCATCAGTTGGCAGTCGCCACCGGGGAAGGATGGTTTTTCGGACACGTAGTCGTATTCGTAGACTTCCATATATGCCTGATGGCCGTTGGAGTCGCCCATGGATACGCGGCAGGTCTGGGCGTAAGCCGCCGGGATGAAAGAAGATATGAGGAGGGTGAGGGCGATATGCCTGAGGATTGAGAAAAACCGGTATTTTAATTGCATCGGTCGGGGTGAAAAGTTGCTGAGGTTAAAATAATAAGAATTTCTGAATAGAAAAAAGTGGAATCCTATTTTCCGGCGGCTTGCATTTGGATTCGGGGCGGGATATGCTTTTGATCCCTTTGAATCTTCCGGCTTCCGCCGGAACTCTATAAAATAGAAAAGCATTGCTGACGGATAGCAGGAGAGTTTTTCCTTTAAGGAGAGAGAGAGAATCATTCGGGAAAGTTTTCCGGGAGGAGAGAGAATCTCCGGGAGGAGAGGTATTAGGGTAGTGCAAATTTATAAAGGAAGAATGATTAATGCAACTCTTGGACAGCCGAAAAAGTATGAATTAAGGATGTTTAAACTTTTTTTACATTTGAGGGGCGGAAATGATTAATTATTTTGGGGCGGAAAATGATTATTTATTTTGGAGAGGAAATGATTAATTATTTTGGAGCGGAAATAATAGAATTAGAAAATTAGCGTTTTTGAAATAGATATGTTATTAATCGAAGTCGGTAAAGGTAAAAATAAGAAGTTTAGACCGCTGAAGTCTGTCTGCTCCGCAATAATGAATCGGGGTGCGGTACGTATGTGCGCCTCTTTTAAGAATCGGAGTGTGGGACGTGTGGCAGCCATTTTTGCATCGCTGGCTCTGTTGCCTGCTCTTGTCCGGGCACAGAGTGGTGAGACTTCTTATGATTTTCTTAATATCCCGACGTCTGCCCACACTTACGCGTTGGGTGGGGCTGCTCCGGCTCTGATTGTGGATGATGTGGCGTTGGCAGATCAGAATCCGGCTCTATTGGGACCGGAGATCGAGCGTCAGATAAGTTTCGGTTATATGCACTATATGGGTTCGGGCAATTTCGGAGCCGTAAGATTCGGGCAGGGGATCGGAGAAAACAGTGCCTGGGCGGCAGGTGTCCGCTATCTGAATTATGGGTCGATGACGCAATATGATGAGAGTGGCGTAAGCGGCGGACAGTTTACCCCTTCCGACATAGTATTTGAGGGTTCGTATTCGCGCGATATCACCGACAGATGGCGCGGCGGCGTGAATCTGAATATGATATACAGCCATTATGACGTTTATTCGGCATTTGCGATAGCCGTGGATTTAGGTGTGAATTATTATGACGATGAGCATGATCTTTCGTTCTCGTTCGTGCTGAAGAATATGGGTGGCCAGGTGAAGCGATTTCATGAGGCCTACAACCGCGTTCCCTTCGATATTCAGATCGGCTATATGCAGGGGTTGGGTCAGTCGCCGTTCTCACTTGCCATCACCGCCCGTAATCTCACCCACTGGCGGCTGCCATATTATTCTCATCCTAAGGATGAGGCAGGAAGTGTAGGAGAAGAGAAATCGGGATTCTTCAGTAATTTCTTCCGTCATCTTACATTCGGATTGCAGTACTCTCCGAGCGAGAAGTTTTACATAGCCTTGGGTTATGATTATAAGACGCGTACGGATATGTCGAATTATTCGCGTAATTTCCTGAGCGGATTTTCAGTGGGAGCGGGCATTAAGGTTAAATCGTTTGGTTTCGATGTGGCATACGCCATGCCGCATAAGAGCGCTTCGACACTCATGCTGAATCTCAATTGCAATTTTGCAGAATTGCTTCATTAAGGTCTGATTACGTGCTCGATGCCGAATCAGATTTTTTTTGAGATCGGGTCTAAATTTTTCTGAATGGAATCTTGGATAGCCGGGGCAAATTTGTTGACCCGGTTTTTTATGTCTTCTTGCGAGCGGATGGTGCGCTTATGATTTGCACCGGTAAGGAAGCGATAGAAGAGGATTCGACGACAACGATCGTTGACTATATCCTCCGAAAGATTGCCGTTTTTAACCGCCTCGACGATAGCATCGATTTCAGCGCGTGTATCGGTAGGTGCTATCACCATATCGGCTCCGGCGGCTATTGCCTGCCACGCTTTGATGCCCATCGCGCCCTCCATATTGATGGCATCCGTGAGTATAAGCCCGTGGAATCCTAATTGCCTGCGGAGGATGTGGTCCATTATTACGGGAGATACTATGGCGGGGCGTCGGATAGTGTCGAGAGCCGTCACCGCGAGATGCCCCACCATGACCCCTGACAGACCTTCACGTATATACCGGCGGAAGGGGTAGAGGTCGATACTGTCGAGTTGCAGACGTGAGGAATTTACTTCGCCGAGAGCCTTGTGCGAGTCATGATTAGCCGAGCCGTGACCGGGAAAATGCTTCGCTACGGTGAGAACCCCTCCATCTTCCACCCCTTTGGAATATGCTATGGCAAGGTCTGCCACCACATCGGGATTGCTGCCGAGAGAGCGTTTGCCCATAATGCCGTGATAGTTTTCGCCGGGAACTATATCCATCACCGGGCCGAGAATCATATTTATGCCTACGACACGACATTCTCTGGCAATCTCCCTGCCGAATTCATACATCAACTGATCATCGGAGAGTCTTCCCAGTTCCCGATTCCATGGAAATTCGGGGGCATCTTCAAATCGCATCTTGAGACCATTTTCAGCATCCGCGGCGATAAACATCCCTTCGGGAGCGACGGCATAGATGGAGTCTATCATGACGGCTGCCTCGGATAGCGAACCTTTGAGCAATACGAGACCACCCACCCCCATATCGCGGGCATATACGAGCACCTGATTGATGGTGTAGGAGTCAGTACGGGTGAAGGTGGCAGGCATAAGGAGCATTGCCGCCTTGCGTTGCAGCGGGAGTGTGGCGCAGATGGAATCTGCGTAAGCGAGGGCATCGGAGGTGAGATCGTTTGCCATGCGCCTCATGGCTTCCAGACTATCTGCCTGCTGAGCCGTAATGATCTGCCGCGCACTCTCTTTCCGGCTGCCGATATGCCCGCACCCCCACATTGCCGATGATAAAATCGTCAGGATGCAGATGAGGTTGAGGCAGGCAGTCTGATTACGCATGAGGAGTATGTGTCAGTGAGTTTGTTATTTTGAGGGTGAGGTAGCGGTGGCTTCCTGCGGAGCGTCAGGAATGGAAACCTTTTTGATGAATCGCGGACGAGAATCTCCTGCCACGGGGAGCCCGAGCGATGATAGCCAATGGATGTAGCGCATCAGCGGAGCAGACATTTCGTTGGCTTCTTTCCACATTATCTCACCTTTAGCCAGAGGGGTGAAATCATCGTTGCCCCACGCGAGATAATCGATTGTGGAGAAGTAATAGTCGCGGTCGGGATCAAGCGGCTGCATATTGATGAGTACTCCCTCCACCTCCTTGGGATTTTCCGGATTGAGGAGCACGCGCACTTCATCGCTTATGGCCTCGCCACCTTTGGCGGCTGCAATCTTCATGGCATCGAAGAAGTCACTCCCCTTGATGCGCACAATTACTATATGATTTGCAAAGGGAAATGTAGAGAGGATATGTCCTTCAGTGACATCTCCGGCAGGAAGATTGTGGCGTATGCCCCCGACGTTCATCATTGCGAAGTCGATGCCGGGAATAGCGGGGGATGCTCCGGAGGTATTGAGGCTGTCTGCCACTAAATCACCATACCATTTGGCGAAGTCGGCAGTCCAGTTCACGTAAGATCCGGTGCGGTCGTTGCTATCCATACCTTCCTCGGCTCGTCCGATTACGTGATTGTTGACCGCTTCAAGACGTTCGCGATAGGGCCTGATGAAGTCTATCATCTTGCGGTCGAGTTTGTCGGCAGTGAACCGGTCGGTGACCGGAATCAGCCGGCGTTCGTAACTGTCGGGGGTTGAGGAGGCGATTCTGTCGAGGTCTATGTTGATGTAGCCGAGATATTTGCCGTATTTGCCGGTCTGGGCGATCGCTACCGGTTTGCCGTCGGCATTCAAGACGTTGCTCTCCAAGCCCTTATCATGAAGATCGGGTGAGATGACGTTGTGGGAGTGTCCGCCGATGATGAGGTCGATGTTGCGAGAGGCGGCTGCCAATTCGTAGTCAGTAGGTTTTTCATTCTCTTTTCTGGCTCCGATATGTGTGACTGCCACTATGAGATCGCACTTCTTGTCGTGGCGCAGGAAATCGGCGGTGGCATTTGCGGTGATGATAGGGTCTGAGAATTTGAGTCCCTCATAGTTGGCATTGGCGATAAGGCTTGCGGGGTCGGTGTTGATGCCGAAGAAGCCTACTTTCTTGCCGCCGATTTTTTTGATGGTATAGGGCTGAAGCAATCCTTTGAGCGGAGTTTCGCTGAGGTCATAGTTTGCCGAGAGCCGATCTGCCTTCAACTCGCGATAGTATGGGGCGAGAGCCTCCATGCCGTTATCGAATTCATGATTTCCGAGTATCTGAATGTCATAGCCCATCATGTTCATGAGGGGGAACTCCACATCGCCTTTGAAGAATTTGAAATAGAGGGTGCCTTGCACCACATCGCCGGCATCGACGAGAATCACGTTCTTTTCGGCTTTGCGCACCGAGTCGATGATAGCCTTGCGCTGCAGGACTCCGCCGCGTCCCGATTCATCGGGGTCGATGAGAGAGTGAGTGTCATTGGAGTGGAGAATGACGAGGTTTTCGGCTGCTGTGTCGGCGGCGATGCCGGCTGCCGCGAAGAGAGCGAGGGCTGCCGGGAGGAGATTGCTTCGGATGGCTCGGAAAATTTTCATGATATGGGAGAATGCGATGAGATATATTGTAAAATGCAAGGAGTGCCCTGCCCCCGGCTCAGGGACGGGGCACTCCCGGAGTATAAGTCTTAATAGCGGGGATTAACCGTTGATGAGGTTTTCGCCGTTCATCTCAGCCGGGGGATTGAGACCCATGAGATGGAGGAGCGAGGGAGCCACGTCGGCGAGTTTACCATTCTTCAACTGAGCGTTCTTGTCGGAACCCACATAGATGAAGGGTACGGGGTTAAGAGAGTGGGCGGTGTTGGGTGTACCGTCTTCGTTGATGGCGTGGTCGGCATTGCCGTGGTCGGCGATGATGATGCTTTCGTAGCCATTGGCGAGGGCAGCGGTGATTACCTTCTCCACACACTTGTCGAGAGTCTCCACAGCCTTCTGGATTGCGGGATAAACGCCGGTGTGACCTACCATGTCGCCGTTGGCGAAGTTAACTACGATGAAGTCGTATTTCTCGGAGTTGATGGCGTCAACGAGTTTATCGGTCACTTCGGGGGCCGACATTTCGGGCTGGAGGTCGTAGGTGGCTACTTTGGGAGAAGCCACGAGGATACGGTCTTCACCCTCGAAGGGTGCTTCGCGTCCGCCGTTGAAGAAGAATGTGACGTGAGCGTACTTCTCTGTCTCGGCGATGTGGAGTTGAGTCTTCTTCTGTTTGGAGAGGAACTCAGCGAGTGTTTCTGTAACGTCGGCTTTGGGGAAGATAATGTGCACACCCTTGAAGGAGTCATCGTATGGTGTCATGCAATAGAACTGGAGGTCGGGGATTGGATTCATACCATCCTCGGAGTGCTGAGTGAGCACTGTGGTGAGTTCTTTGGCGCGGTCGTTGCGGTAGTTGAAGAAGATAACTACATGGCCGGCGCCGATGCGTCCGTCTACGGTGTCGTTTACGATGGGCTTGAGGAATTCATCGGTGACGTCCTGTTTGTAACTTTCTTCTACGGCTGCCACTACGTCAGAGGTCTGGAGGCCTTCGCCGTATACGAGGAGGTTGTATGCTTCTTTGAGGCGTTCCCAGCGGTGGTCGCGGTCCATAGCGTAGTAGCGGCCGATCACTGAGGCGATCTTGCCGGCTGATTTATCGCAGTGAGCCTTGACGTCGCGGAGAAAACCGGCTCCTGAGCGCGGGTCGGTGTCACGTCCGTCCATGAAGCAGTGGATGTATGCTTTGTCGAGCCCGTAGGTCTTTGCGGTGTCGCAGAGGGCATAGAGGTGGTCGAGCGAAGAGTGTACTCCGCCGGTGGAGCAAAGTCCCATGAAGTGGATGGGCACATTGTGTTCTTTGGCGTAGGAGAATGCTGATTTGATTTCGGGGTTTTCGGCGAATGATCCATCAGCGATAGCGCGGTTGATCTTTACAAGGTCCTGATAAACCACTCTGCCGGCGCCGATGTTGAGGTGTCCCACTTCCGAGTTGCCCATCTGGCCGTCTGGCAATCCTACGTATTCGCCTGATGCCTGGAGTTGAGAGTGAGGATAATTTGCTACGAGCGAGTCAATGAAGGGGGTTGGTGTGTTGAAGATGGCATCGTCTTTGCCATGATCTCCGATTCCATATCCGTCAAGGATGATAAGTAATGCTTTTTTCGACATATTATATTGAATTACCTGTTTTTTAGTAGTTATGAAGTATAATTTTAAGGAGTGATAAGGCATTATAGAGTATCACCGGAAAGGGATACCCGCTATTTAATTAAAAAAAATACCTGCAATAAAGTTTATGTCAAAACCCCAAAAAATCTTCCAATTCCAATCCGGATACAAAGTTAATATAAATTCGGCATATCCGCACCCTTACGCCCCAAAATATTTACCCTTCGCTGTTAATTTTATGCCCGATATTTGCAATGTTATTATTTTGTCGGAAAATACGAATTTATTAAATTTGCGTAGAGATACCAAATGCATTAACAATATCAAACTAACTACTTATTATAAATATTATTATGAATAAGATTATGATTGGTGCCATGGCACTGCTTTTGGCAGGAGGGATGATGTCGTGCTCCGGTAAGATTGGAGAAAAAGGGAATGATTCGGATACTGCCGCACTGGATTCAATCGTGGCGATGGTAGGAGATGTGACCGCTGCCGACACAGCAAATGAACAGGATCAGAATCTTATTATCGCCAGTGTGCGTGAAATTTATCAGATGCGTCCGGAGAATTGCTACACTCCCGACTTTCAGAAAGTGCTTGACGCAGTGGATAAGAAAGATGCCGGTGAAATCGGATTTATCGATTACGATATCCTTACCAACTCTCAGGATTCCGGAGAAGTAAAGAATGTGGAGATTTTGAATCTGATTGCGCCGGACGGTGCTATTGTAAAAGTAACGGGTGATATGTATGGTGAGAAAGGCTATGTAATAATCACTGTAAAACTCGTAGACGGTTCCTATCTTATCGATGATATAGAAGGTCCCGGCGGTAAATCTACAAAGCAGGCTGCTCAAGCATACGTCAACGGTAAGTAATTTTCTGAATAACTGAAATGTAAAAGGCGATATGTGATATAATCACATATCTCTTTTTATATTTTTAATGGGGAAGGGTAGTTGCCCGCCAACTCCGGAATTACAGAATTTATAATTCTGAAGTGCTTATATACTTGTGGACTGGCGGGGGCAAACGCGCAATAAATTGCGCTCACAAAAACCATGAGGGCCGGCATGGAAATAAGACCGGGAGACATTAATATTCTTGAATATTCTTGGGGTGGAGGGGAAATAAAAAGTCTTCGAGCCGGATGGGTCGAAGACTTTTTATCGGGGGATTGATAATCCTTGGGGGGATTAAGCCTGGGTCTTTTTGGGACGACGCTCTTTGATACGAGCCTTTTTGCCTGTGAGACCACGGAGGTAGTAAAGTTTAGCACGACGTACCTTACCGAGTTTGTTGACAGTGATAGACTCGATGAAAGGTGATTCGATGGGGAAAATTCTTTCTACACCGATGCCGTCAGAAATCTTGCGTACAGTGAAGCGCTTCTTGTCGCCGTGGCCGCTAATGCGGATCACAACGCCACGATACTGCTGGATACGCTCTTTGTTACCTTCCTTGATACGGTAAGCGACTGTGATGGTGTCGCCGGGCTGGAAATCATCAAATTCTTTTTTGGGGGTTGCGAATGCTTCCTCCGCAATCTTAATCAGATCCATTTCTTTTATTTGTTTTATTAATTTCAGCGTGCAATATAGCCGAGTTTCATTTAAGAGACCTCTCGTCGGCCTCACCTCACCAGAGATTGCAAACTTGGCGCAAAGTTAATAAATTTCTTTGACATACGCAAGTGTGAGGAGAAGTTTATTGGTTGAGGAGTTGAGGGATTGATGGGTTGAGGAGTTGATGGGTTGAGGAGTTTAGGTGAGGATGTCAGAGTTTTCCTTCGTCTGCGTAGGAGTAGTAGCCGGCTGTGGTGATGATGAGGTGGTCGAGCAGACGGAGTTCCATCGTAGCGGCGGCGTTCTTAAGCGAGCGGGTGAGGTGATCATCCTGTGGCGATGGGAGCAGATTGCCCGAGGGGTGATTGTGGGCAAGGATAATGGCCTGGGCATCATCGAGTATGGCTGTTTTGAGAGCCATTTTTACGTCGAATACACTGGCGGTGGCGGATCCGCGAGTGAGATGATGCCGGTTGATGATCTTGTTATTACGTGCCAGAGTGAGCATCCAAATCTCTTCTTGCGGTTGATTGCCCATTTCGTATTGCAGGATTTCGTAGATATCAGATGATTGCTTGATAATCTTCGGGCGACTTTCGAGCGCTTCGTTTGAGAATCTCTTCACCATCTCCATTATGGCGAGGATCTGCTGTGCCTTTACCGGTCCGATGCCATCATGCAATTCAAGTTGGGGTTGGGTCTTGCGCATCAGGTTCAAGAAGGAGTTACCGCATGACTCAAATAGGTTTTCACAAATTTTAGTGATGGGAATATCGACTGTGCCCGTGCGGAGTATAAGGGCGAGGAGTTCGGAATTCTTGAGTACTCCGAATCCATACTTGCGTGCCTTTTCGCGTGGTCGCTCTTCGGGATCGAGATCGTGAATCTTTAATGATGTTTTTTCCGACATTTCAATGTGTTAGCAGTTGAGATTCATTACTTCCCTTTGCGCATTGCCACTTCCTGCGCTTCGTCGCGTCCGTGGCGGAGCAGTATCTTCCATATATAGGCGCGGAGGAATCCGGTGCCGTAGCCATAGAGTTGCACCATTGATGCTGCCACAGCCATAGTGCCTATCTTCAGGCTGCGCGTGGATATTATCGCTGAGATCCAGAGGGCAAGCAGATAGAGCGCTAAGGGTATAAGCCAGAGCGGCGAGAGAATGATACCGAGCAGCAGGAGCATTATCGAACCGATGGTGAATACCGCAGGCATCCAGTGCACCAATTTCATGGAGCCCGGATAGAGGAGTTGCAGGGTGATTCGCGACATGCCGAATACGTGGACCTGCCGCCAGAATTTAGCGAGGTTGCCGCGGCGTTTGTGGAATACCTTGACGTCGCGATATAGTTGCGGACTGAATCCGGCATTGCGTATGCGGGTAGACATATCGATGTCTTCGCTGAACATTTCGCGGAAGCCTCCTACCGCTTCCCACACCCGGCGGGAGAAACCCATATTGAATGTGCGTGGCACGAATTTCTCCATGCTTACCTTGCCGCCGCGTATGCCGCCGGTGGTGAGGAATGCGGTCATGGCGAAGTTGATGGCTTTCTGAGTGTCTGTGAACGAGTCATGCGCGGCATCGGGTCCGCCGAAGCAGTCGGTGTAGTTGTCGCGCAGGGCGATACTCAGTTTCTCGAAGTAGTCCGAGGGGAGTATGCAGTCGGAGTCGACGAATACGAAGTAATCGCCCCCGGCGTGCTCCATGCCGTAGTTGCGTGCAATGGAACGCCCTTCGTTGGATTTTGCGAAATAGCGTATGGGGAAGCGGGAGGCATATTGTTCTACATGCTGAAGGCATGGTATTGTGCTGCCGTCTTCGACGAGTATAAGTTCAAAGTCCCGATTGCTTTGGCAATCGAGACTTTGAAGAAGGTCGGCCACTTCATCGGGCCGGTTATAGACCGGTACAATGAGGGAGAATTTCATAGATCGTATGATTTTATGGATCTAAGTGGTGGTGTATAGCATGAGATACACTCGGCAGGGATGTGCCGGAGATGTGTAATCTCTCATCTCATCTTGTGCGGGGCGAGGCATTAAGCCTTAACGCGGCTTACGTAAGAGCCGTCGCGGGTGTCGACTTCTATGAGTTCGCCTTCGTTTACGAAGAGGGGGACGCGTACGGTAGCGCCTGTCTCAACTGTAGCGGGCTTGAGAGTGTTGGTGGCTGTGTCGCCTTTGATGCCGGGTTCGGTGTATGTCACCTTGAGCACGGTCTTCATGGGCATTTCAGCGTAGAGTACAGTGTTGGTGGATGCGTCGCTTACAACTTCCACAACGTCACCTTCCTTCATGAAAGCAGATCCGGTGACGAGATCCTTGCTGATGGGCACCTGATCGAAAGTCTCCTGGTTCATGAAGATGTCGTCGCCGCCATCAGCGTAGAGGTATTGATAGGGACGGCGCTCAACGCGAACGTCTTCGAGTTTTTCGCCGATATTGAAGCGGCGTTCGAGGACACGGCCGTCGACAACGTCTTTGAGTTTTGTGCGCATGAATGTGTTGCCCTTACCCGGCTTTACGTGAAGGAATTCAATGCAGAAATAGAGACGGCCGTCGAGGCGTATGCAAGTGCCGTTTTTGATGTCTTGAGCGTTCATCATAACTTTAAAAGTATATAATTTTTAGTTTAAGATACAGAGTTATTGTCTGAGTGGAAGATTCATCCGCATCCGCAGGGGGGAGATGATGATGCTGCATCCCGGAGACAGGGCGCGGAATCTTCGCGGATGCAAAATTAATGAAATTCTCTCAAATCACGAAGAAACGCGCCAAAATAATTATGTAAAAAGGGGGTTAAAAGGTAATATAATGGGATTTAATGGGTGGGAATGTTAAAAAAGATGCTAATATTTTGGTGAAATCCACAATATTTTATAATTTTGCACTCCGAATGTGAATCCGAAAAATACTATAAAGCTTTATACAAAATGAAAAGAACTTATCAACCCTCCAATCGCCGCAGAGTCAACAAGCATGGCTTCCGCGAAAGAATGGCTACTAAAGATGGCCGCAAGGTATTGTCACGTCGTCGCGCAAAAGGTCGCGCATCACTGACGGTTTCTGACCACATTGCCGGCAAGTAAATCCCTCTCTCTTAAGGAAGGGATGACGTAATGAAAAAAGTCATTCTTGCTTTGATAAAAAACACTCCCTTGAAGTTTTTGCTTCAAGGGAGTGTTTTTTACGTTTGTATAGTCGAAGTCTTTTTTATAATCAAATTCAGATTTCGGGGAGGGTGGAGGTCAGTTCGGCGGCGAGCGGTATTAACCGTTGAATACACCGAGCATATCTTCAAATGTGCCTACGGCGAAGAGCCAGTAGAGAAGAATGAAGACGAGGACTATGATACCGAGCCACATCCAGAGACGATTGGTGCGGACAGTGTCTTTACGTTTGTGATTTTTTCCTTCAGCGGGCATACTTTCTGCAATTTGGTCGGGAGTTTCGTAAGGTTTATTCTCTCTTACGTGTTTTTCTTTCTGATTCATAGCGTATATGTATTTAGTAATTTTTTCAGTATAAGATTATAAGTCTCACAAAAGAATTTGGTTTTTATCCGGATTATCATTCGCAGGCGAGCAAGTGGCGTCTTTAAAGATTTAATCCTTTTCAAGATTCTTTTGATATGTTAACGAATTTTATGCTGAAAGTGTTCAACGCTATTAAGTAAGTTTTTATATCTGTCAATGATTTTTACTGTCTTACTTTTATTATTTATTTGTATGAATCGTATGATCAGAAGGGGAGTGGGGATTAATCGGGTCCGGGGGTGAGGTCGGTGAGCGGATCGCCGAATGTTGGGGGTGAGAA
>CAMWSV010000038.1 GCA_947177015.1 uncultured Porphyromonadaceae bacterium | reverse complement strand
GGGTGTAGGTGGGGGCGGGGAGGGAGAAGAGTTGGCCGATGAGGTTTTCCATTTCGGCGTCGGTGAGTTTGCGGCCGCGGGTGATGGCGGCACCACGCGCCATTACCAGGGCTATGCGTTGCATGATATCGTTGACGGGTTGCTGGTCGGCGCCGTAGTTGTGTGAGTCTTCGCTGACGCTGTCAAGGATACGCATGATGATGTCGCCGGGATCGCCGTGCAGTCCTACGGGGAGTGCGGTGATGCGCCAGCGATCCTCTTCTTCATATTCGAGTTCGAATCCGAGTCGGTCAAGATCGTTCTGTACCTCCTGAAGGGCTGCCTGACGTGTGGCGTCGAGCGAGATGCTTTCGGCAAACATCACCCGTTGTGCCACGCGGGTGCCGCTGAGGGCAGTGGCAAGGTATTTCTCGTAGAGCACCTTGATGTGGGCACGATGCTGATCGATGATGAGCAGACCGCTGCGTGTGGCAGTGATGATGTATTTCAAGGCAAACTGCATACAGAGACTTCCTACATTGGCAGGTTCCTCTTCCATGCCGGGAAGGTTGGGAGTAGTGTCGGAGTTTTCAAAGCCGAGTGGAGAGAAATCGGATTCATCCGTAAGGTTCTCTCTTTCGGTATTCATGAAATCGCTGTAAAGTTTATTCCAGTTCCGTTGGTTGGAGATTTCGCGTGCTGAGTAGCCTGCATTGAAGGGGTTATAGTCCGGGGGAAGTTCCATCGTGGGGCGATCCGGATGTTCGCCTAAGGGGAGTGGCGACACCGGCACGGCATCGGAATTGAAGTCGATTGAGGGTATGGCGGAATTTTTACCTAACGAAGCCTTGACACCTGCCACGAGCAGCGGCCATATTTCCGATTCGAATTCAAATTTTATTTCGTTTTTAGTGGGATGGATGTTCACATCGATTGTGGCGGGATCTACCTCGAATTTCAGGAAATAGCAGGGTTGAGTGTCGGTGGCGATGAGTCCGTCGAAGCAACTCACGATGGCTTTGTGGAAATAGGGGTGACGCATATTGCGCCCGTTGACGATAAGGAACTGCAGGGCGTTGCGGCGGCGTGCGAACTCGGGACGCGATACGAAACCATGAATCTTAACCAACTGAGTATCCACCTCTACGGGGAGAAGATCCATCTTGAGATTATTCTTCCAGAGATCGTTGATGCGCTGATGGAGCGAAGCGGCGCGAAGATCGAGTTGTCGTGTGCCGGTATCTATCGACATCCGGATATGATTGTTGACGAGCGCAAGGCGTTCGAATTCGCGCATTACGTTGGAGAGTTCCACATTATCGCTCTTGAGGAATTTGCGGCGGGCGGGGACGTTGAAGAAAAGATTGCGCACGCTGATGGATGTGCCTTTATCGCACACGCAAGGTGTCTGGCTCTCTACTTTGGAGCCATTGATGATGAGTTGTGTGCCCATTTCAGAATCTGCGGTGCGCGACTTGAGTTCTACCTTCGCAATGGCGCAAATCGAGGGGAGTGCTTCGCCGCGGAATCCCATTGTGTGCAGCCGGAAGAGATCGTCGGCGTGGGATATCTTGGAGGTGGCGTGGCGCTCGAATGCCATGCGGGCGTCGACGGGCGACATACCGCAGCCGTTGTCGATGACCTGTATCAGGGTGCGTCCGGCATCCTTGAGATAGATCTTGATATCGGTAGCGCCGGCGTCGACGGCATTTTCCACCAGTTCCTTGATTACGGCAGCCGGTCGCTGGATAACCTCTCCGGCGGCAATCTGGTTGGCTACTGAATCGGGGAGTAATCTAATAATATCCGCCATAATTATGTTTTATTCCGAGGGGATAGGGAAGTTACCCTCAATACTTGCTTATAACTAATCCTGTTTGAAATAATCCTCCAGTTCCGGGGGAAGTTCGCCGAGATCATCGTCCCAGCGGAGTCTGCCTTCATACCATTCTATCTTGGGGCGAATGGCTTCAAACCACTGAGCGCCCGGGAGGAGTTTCTGACTCTTCCTTACGAGGAAGAGCGGAGTTACCGTTCCAGTGACTTCCGGCCACATGCGGAGCACGTCGAGTTCACCTTTCTCGTTCATATCGATGGTGAGATACGAACTTTCCGCAGTGACGAGACGATTGTAGGTGGAATCCTTCTCCTGCGGCAGCATGATAGTCTCTACACTCCCTTCGGCTTCGAGCCGACGCAGGGTGGAATCGGAGAACCACATCATCATCTTGTCGGAATGCAGTTGATTATAGAAATCTTCCTCCACGTGTTCCATGAGTCGTGCGTGAGAAGGTATGCGAGCCCAGTCTGCGGTGGAGTCGGTGAGATGGATGATGATGGTGTCGCCGCGCACCTGCCTCTGCTGATTCCAGGCGATGGGGAGACGCTTCATGCGCAGCAGGGAGTCTATTTCGGTGAAGACAATAGTGTCTGAGATCCCCTGGATATCCTTTCGGAAGAAACGTGCCCGCGGCCACGCCTTAGCGTAGTGCCATGTGGAATCCTGATTCTCTTTCGGCTGCCGGGCGGTGACCACCGATTCTGTAGCCGGAGCATTGTCATCCTCAGCCGGAGCCACGTCTCCTTTTACGGCTGGGGCGGATATTGCTGCGGGTGCTACTGCGGATGATAGCGGGCTGCTAATCGTATCGATCGAGTCAGCCCCGATAAAATCGAGATCCTCAGAGTAGATAACGCTGTCGGGGATGACGGGGCGCTCAGGATAGGGAATCATGCGGGTGAGGATGGTGTCGGCACGCAGGAAGAGTGTATCACCGCGTGAATACTCCATGAGGAGGGGGTAGTCTGTAGCCATCGCCTCGCGGGTGACGTCGTTATATAGCCCGAAACCGCCTACGAGCACAGCCTTGCGGGCGGTGTCGGTAATCACCACGGGGTGTCCTCGCTTGAGGTGATCGCGAAATTGATAGGCACGGCTGATACGAGTCGCAGGATCGTAGACGATGGAATCACCTTCAAGAGTGGTGGTGCGCATCAGAGAATCCGTATGATAGATAGTGGAGCGGTCGGTAAGTTCCGCCACACCGGTGTCGGTGTTATAGAAGCCCGAAGATGTAAGTATCTCATCCTCGGTGGTGAGGATTCTTGTCGGGGATACTATCCGTGCCAGATGAGAGGCTGTGTTGTAGTAGAGGGTATCTGAGAAAAGTTCGAAGTCATTATCACTGCCGCGGAGTATCACATCGTTGTAGAACTCCGCATCCTTCGTGGAGGGGGAGTACTGTCCGTAGATTGATGTGAGGGTGTTGACCTCATCCTTCAGCGTGCCGCCGGTGGCATACCATCCTACTTCACGGGCGAGGCTATAGTCGAGACTGTCGGTGATGAGCGACGTCTTGCGGTTGATTAGCCTTACTTTCGGTTGTGATGGACCGCAGCGCAGACGTGCGAATCGGGCAGTGCCGTCGTAATACAATTTATCGGCATATACGTAAAGCGTATCCCCCTGTACCATTCGCACGTGGCCGAAGGCATCGAGTGAATTTTCATCGGGGAAATAATAAGCGGAATCGCAATACATCCACGTCCCCATCTGGCGGAACTTTACATTCCCCTTCACGATCTGGTGTTCCTGAAAAGAATTGGGCACCTTCAGCATGGAATCCGCCTGCTCAAGGAATACCTTATCCTGCTGATAACGATTTATGGAAGGGATCTTCGGTTTGAGGGGAACGGAAGGTTCGGGACGATGATACTCATCCTTCTGAGCAGTCTTCTGCACACTTTTCTTCTGCTGCGACACACCTTGGGCGCGTGCCCGGATATCGACGCAGATGCTGAGGATGCCTAAAGTAAGAATCGCCAGCAATCCCCAGAGAATACGTCGCGGGTCATGACGAACGATACTCATTTTACTTCAGCCAACCTTGGTATTTAAATTCGCAGGGCACCCATCCGTCTTCTATTCTCACGTAGGTTTCCTTGATTTTTTTCTCCACCCAGTCGCGGAGAATCTCTTCCGATTTGTGAGCCTCATACATGGACTTCAGCCGGTTGAAATCCTCCTGCATAGAGGCCTTGTGGCCGTCGATGCGGTTGGTGAGTTTGACGATTACAGCCACGTCGCGGTTATGGCGTTCATCCTTCATGATGAAAGGTTCGGATACTTCGCCGGGTTTCATCTTTTCGATCTTGTTGGCTACTTCGGGGGGGAGATCCTGCATCTGGAATCGGGTGGTGCCATTCTGCTGATTGATCATCATGCCCTTATTATTCCGGGTGTCCTTATCATGCGAAACGTAGCGCACCACGTCTTCAAACGAGTACTTACCGTTGTTGATATCCTTTGCCACGGAGTCGAGACGGGTGAGGGCGTTGCGCATATCGGTGTCGCTCACCTTTGGGCGCAGGAGGATGTGGCGTACGTTGACCTGTTCGCCGCGCTTTTCGATAAGTTGGATGATGTGGAATCCGAATTCAGTCTCCACGATACGCGATACCTTCTTCGGGTCGTTGAGGTTGAAAGCCACATTAGAGAACTCGGGCACGAAATCAGCCTTACCGTGGAAACCGAGTTCGCCCCCCTGCATGGCAGATCCATCCTCACTATACATGATGGCAAGTGTGGAGAAATCGGACTTGCCGCTGTTGACGCGCTCGGCGTAATCGCGCAGACGCGCCTTGACATCGTCGATTTCCTGACGTGGAATGGGAGGATTGACGGAGATGATCTGCGCCTCCACCTGCATGGGGACGTAGGGTATGCTGTCGTCGGGGAGAGACTCGAAATATCGGCGCACATCGCGCGGTGTGGCTTTGATATCCTTTGTGAGCGACTGCTGCACCTGGTCTACGATATAATTATTGCGCATCACCTCAGTGAGTTGTTCGCGCAACTGATTGATGGGTTTACGGAAATACTCCTCCACCTTCTCTTTCGAGCCGAGGTTGGCGATAAAGAAATTCAGGCGTCGGTCCACCTGCGCCAGTACCTGCGACTCCGGCGGTTCGATGGTGTCGATCTTAGCCTGATTGAGATATAATTTCTCGACAGCCATCTGTTCGGGAATGACGCAATACGGGTCGCCCTGAATCTGCTGACCCTCGGAACGCATCTGGGCATACATCTCCTCGATGTCGCTGCGGAAGATGGCTTCATCGCCCACGATCCATGCCACTTCGTCTACAACGTTCTTTTTGGGAGTGGCGAGTAGTGTGAGGGCTACGAGCGCCGAGGCGCCGGATGCCAAAAGATATCTCTGAATTTTCATTTCTCTTTAGCAGGATTATAATTAATAAATTTAAGTTTCCCCTCCTTGAGGGCTTGCTGATATATGTTGCCCATCATCTCCTTTTCGAGGGCGTCGCCGCGGAGGGTCTCAAGCCTCTCCATAATGATCGGGTCGGCGATTTCGCGCGGCATCGGAGAGCCGGATGGGAGAGACTCAGAGATGTGGAGCATATATGTGATACCACGATGAGTAGTGATCAGATTACGTCTGTTTTGCACGAAAGTGTCGGGGTTGCCGAAGTTGTAGGGTATCTGTCGGGAGATGGTGGCCCAGTCGGTCCAGCGTTGCTGAAAGAAGGAGTATTCGATAGCATCCTTCAGTCCGTACTTCTCCAGCGCGTCTATGGCATCGGGGGTGGCGGTTTGGATCCAGCGGCGTATATCCGAGAGTCGGTCGGCATCCGCGGGAAGTTTCACGTATAGCCCCTTTATCACCGGCATTTCGAGGATAAGGTCATCTTTATTGGCTTGGTAATACTCATTTATGCGTTTCTTATCGGCATCGGCGATGTGCGAGCGTCGCAGATTGCGGCGATAGGTGGCGATAATGAGTTTCTTTCGGTAATCCTCCACCATCCGATCGATTTTCTCCATATCCTCCACATTTTGCGAGGCGATATCGGTGAGCAACTGGCGTTCGATCCAGCCGTCGACTATGGCGCGTGCCATTGCGGCGGAATCCACCGGTGAAATGCCCGACGGAATACGGTTTGCCACTTCCGGCGTCGAGATCGCCGAATCGCCTACCATGACGAGGATTCCGGTGGAATCATATCCTGCATCATCATCTTTATCGGCTCCACTGCATGAGGTTGCCGCCAACCCCATGCAGAGGAGAGCGGGCATCATGATGCGGTGTATATGGGCTTTTATGAGATGCATGAATCCGATATGGTGTGGTTTGGATATAATTCATACAAAGTTATGAAAAAATCTTATATTTTGCAAACACTATCAGCAACCTGGTAAAATCTTCAGTGGGCAGGAGGGTAAAATCTTCAGTAAGTTACTTGGGGTAACTTAGATCAGTTTACGATATTCTGCGGGTCTCCGGCGAGGAAATGGCGCACGTTGGCGGAGGCTATGTCGATGAGTCGTCGGCGAGCCTCCTTTGTGGCCCATGCAATATGAGGGGTGACGATACATCTTGGCGCGCCAATGAGCGGATTGTAGGCTGCGGGTGGTTCCTGACCGAGCACGTCGAGGCCGGCGCCGCGAATCTTACCTTGCCTGAGGGCGTTGGCGAGAGCCGCTTCGTCCACGAGGGGTCCGCGAGCGGTGTTGATGAGGATAGCGTCGGGCTTCATCAGTGCGATTCGCCGGGCATCGGCGAGATGGTAGGTGTCATCTGTGAGCGGACAATGCAGCGACACTACATCGCAGGTGGTGAAGATTTCGTCGATAGTCTGTTTTTCCACTTCGGGAATTTCCGATTGCGGTTTGCTGCTTGAGGCGCATACCTGCATACCGAACGCCGCTCCGATTTGCGCCACGGCCTTACCGATGTGGCCATAGCCTATGATGCCGAGGCGTTTGCCGGCAAGTTCGGTGAGGTCGGTATTGACGAAGCAGAAATCCGGACACCGGCACCATTCGCCGTGATGAAATTCATCGGAATAATGTTCGGTAGAGTTGGTGAATGCAAGCAGGAGAGCGAAGACACTTTGCGCAACAGACATGGTGCTGTAAGAAGGGACATTGCTCACGGGTATGCCGCGTAGGCGTGCCACCCGGATGTCGACGATGTTGTAGCCCGTGGCGAGGATGCCGATATATCGGAGGTGGGGCAAGGCATTGATGATGTCGCTGTCGAGGGCAACTTTATTTGTGAGCAGTATTTCGGAGTCACGAGCGCGGTCGAGTACTTCGGCGGGGAGAGTGCGGTCATAAACGGTGAGAGTGCCCATCGAGGCGAGGTCGCTCCAGTCGAGATCACCCGGATTGATGGAATATCCGTCGAGAATCGTGATATTCATAGTAAGAAAGTTTTTAAAATTGAAGAGAGCATGCCGAAACTGCAGGGTTTCGGCACACTCTCCAATATATGGGTTGAAATGAATTAGCGACCCGACTGGGTGATTTTGTCGCGGAGCGCGGCATTGAAATTGTCTTCCTTCTGCAACTGCTCTACTGTGAGGTGCATACGATAGCGCCAGTAATGAGTGGGGTTGGCAGGAACATTGATCTGCTCCTCATTAGGATTTTCGCGACGTAAATCGCCGTCGGCACTGAGCCAGTCCTGCAGCGGGATTATGCAGAGCATCGACGGACTTGCGAGGTGGAGCCAGAGAATCTTGTCGCACACCCACGGTTCGGCAAAGTAGGGTGCCTGCCCGAACTCATGGAGCACATTATTGAAGAATCGCTGACTCTGAGCCGGGTCTGACTCCCACCATGCGCGGATGCCTCCCATATCGTGAGTTGAGGTGGTGCAGACGGAGAAGTAGGGGTAATGCCATGTATCGCCGAACTCCGACTTGGGGTCCTTAGGCATACGCTGGATTTCGAGCGACAGGATTTCGAGACGATGCATCACTTCGGGTACGCAGTCGGGAATCATGCCGAGATCCTCGCCGCATGCAAGCATTCCGGTGGAATCGAGCAGCGGAGGGAGTTTCCACATTGCTTTGCCATACCAGAAGTCATTGTGACGATGATAGAAGAAATCGTTGTAAAGACGGTTGAAACACCACTTCTCATAATCCGTAAGATTACGGAACTGATATGTGAACTGAGCCGAGATACGCGGATGGTAATGACCTTTCTGATAGGGATCCTCAATGAAGAGTACGTCGTCGATGAGACCCATCAGACCATTTTCGATGCGCTGGTTGCGCTCAGTCTTCTCCAGATGGCGGAAATGATTGCGCACCTTAACCTGAGTGTCGACAAAATCCTTCAGACGATAGCGCCCGTAGCCGGCATTGTCGAGATAGAGTTCCTTGACTTCCTCTGCGGCATCGCCGAAGAAATCCGTGAGCATCCACTCCAGGCAGAGGGGTTGAGCCTGAATTTCAGGATCGATCCAGAAGTCATAATTATTCCGCAACTCATCGGGCGAGAAGGGGAGAGCCGGATTGAAATAGCCGAGCAGACCGTGGAGTGCATCCAGCGGAATCTGCCAGATGCGGAAGAAACCGAGGATATGGTCAATGCGGTAAGAATCGAAATAATCCGACATCTTGCGGAAACGAGTCTTCCACCAATGGAACCCGTCGGCAGCCATCACCTCCCAGTTGTAGGTGGGGAAGCCCCAGTTCTGACCGAGCACTGAGAAATCATCCGGCGGAGCACCGGCGGAGCAATCCATGTTGAAGAGGTGCGGACTCTGCCAGGCGTCTACACTTTCGCGCCCGATGCCGATGGGAATATCACCCTTGAGCACCACACCATGATTGTGAGCATAATCCCTTACCATGCGTAATTGGCGGTCGAGATGATACTGCACGAAATAGAAATAATCGATCTGAGCGCGATGCTCGGCGATAAATTGCTCTACCTTAGCCTCATCATATACGGCATAATCTCCCCAGAGGGTATTATCGGCGGTGTGATACTCATCGCGCAGGGCGCACCATGCGGCGTAAGGTTTCAACCAATAATCATTATTTTCAACGAACTTCTTGAAATCATCCTTCTTGGAAGTCTCAAGCCAATCCTGAGCGTAAATTTCGTGGAGATACTCATTCTTGGCATTGTTGACAGCCTCGTAGTCGATTTCGGCGAGTTCGTTGAGATGCTTGCCGAGATCGCGGAAATGCTCCATACGCTTCTTATCGTTGAGCACGCCTACGGCTTCGAGGCGGGCATACATCGGGTGGAGAGCGAAAGTGGAGTTGGCGCTGTAGGGGTATGAATCCACCCAGGTGCCGGATTTTGTGGTGTCGTTGACGGGGAGGAGTTGGAGCACCTTCTGGCCTGTCTCCTCACACCAGTCTACCATCTTCTTGATATCGATGAAGTCGCCTACACCGAAATCATCCTCAGTGCGGATGGAGAAGACCGGGATGGCAGTGCCGGCACCTTTCCAGTTGAGTCCGGGAATGGCGTAGCGGATGCCATCGATGACGATGCGTTCGGCGGGGGAAGAAGGGATGATGCCGAATATGCGGTTTGACGTGTTCTCCCAGCCCTTTACACTGCCGGAGATCTTATCTACGATGAGGAATTTATATTCAAACGGAATTTTAACTTCACTCAGAGGGATATTAACCTCCCAGAGCGGGTAATGGGCGTCGTTGAGGTGTAGAGCCTTGCGGGGATTCCAGTTGCCGAGCACATCGCCTTCGCCGGCTACGGCGAGCACCTCGTCGGGCTGCACCATCGGAGCCCAGACCTTAAGGCAGATAGTACCTGCCTCAGCCTCCAGCGGAGTGTCGCGATAAAGGCGTGCGAGCATTCCGTCTACAAAAGCCGAAGAATAGTAAGGCTTATCGGCGGGCTGCTCCTGCCAGGAATCGAAGATATTATAGAGCGAGATGCCGGCGCCGGGTTCGAAACGATGGGGCTTACCCCACTCGAAACGCCATGCCTTTTCAGGAGCCTTGACAATGAAATAATAATCAAACGCGGGGGTATTGGCGGGAAGATCGAGGTCGAGTTCCCAGGCATCGGGTCCGGCAAGGGTCATTTCTACCGCTTCCCGGGCATCTCCATTTCCTAACGCCGGGATATTACCTGCCACGTGGAGGGTCTCTCCCCACTCGGTATGGTAATTTATGTGAAGTTTAATTCTCATTAGTATGAATTTTTTAGTTAACTTTCCTTCTACCTGTGCAATCAACTATCCTTCTCCCTATACTATTAACGGCGTGAATCCGAAAATCTTATCGGGATACTGCTATTTTAACGCATAAGTGATGCAAAAATATTTACAAAATGGTGCAGAATTTATCCGCAGCGCGATGTGCCGCAGTTTTTGCAGATTAGGCATCCTTCCTGATATACGAGGGCTTCCTCACCGCAGTTGGGACACTTCTCGCCTTCAGCCTGCATGCCGTTGGGCACATACTTCTTCAAGGCACGTTCCACGCCGTTCTTCCACGTATTGATGGAGGCGTCGGCGAGTTGCAGTCCGCCTACGAGTTTGAGCACCTGATCGATAGGCATACCGTAGCGGAGCACGCCCGATATGAGTTTGGCGTAGTTCCAGAACTCGGGGTTGAACTTCTCCGAGAGACCCTCGATGGTGGTCTTATATCCGCGCTTGTTGATAAACTGGAAGTCGTAGCGCTTCTTGCCATCGGCATCGTAAGCCTTGATGATCTTACCCTTATTTACCGACTTCGGACAGAAGATACCCTCCTCATCATCAGCCAGACCGGTGAAGATTTCGTAGGGTTTGCCGTCGACCAGACCGATAAGGGCGATCCATTTCTCCTTATTGTTCTGGAAGCGAACTACATCGGCTTCGAGTTCGGTGGGACGCTTCAGGAGATGTTCCGGGTTGCGGATAAACTTAGTCATATCCGAGCCGTCGGCAGCCCCTTTCTTATGTTTTTTAGACGAAGCCAGAGATTCAAGTACATTATTGCGAGAGCCGTCGCGATAAACCGTACAACCCTTGCAACCTGCCTTCCATGCCTCGATATAGAGATCCCCCACGAGTTCCTCGCTCACGTCGTTGGGGAGGTTGATGGTGACTGAGATGGAGTGGTCAACCCATTTCTGCACGGTGCCCTGCATACGCACCTTTTCGAGCCAGTCGATTTCATTCGACGAAGCCTTATAATAAGGTGATTTGCTGAGGAGTTCATCGATTTCAGCAGCCGTCATATTCTTTTTCGGTTCGTGGCCGTTGGCGCGCATCCATTCAAGGAACTTATGGTGATAAACCACATACTCCTCGAAGGCATCACCCACTTCATCCACAAAATCGATGGTGACGTTGGCATCGTTGGGGTTAACCTTGCGGCGGCGTTTATAGATGGGGGAGAACACCGGTTCGATACCCGAAGAAGTCTGGGTCATGAGCGAAGTTGTGCCGGTAGGCGCGATGGTAAGGCAGGCGATGTTGCGGCGACCATACTTCTTCATATCCTCATAGAGTTCCGGATCGGCTTCGCGCAGGCGGGTGATGAAGGGGTTATCCTTCTCGCGTTCCCAATCGTACACCTCAAACGCTCCGCGATGGCGGGCAGTGTCTACGCTGGCACGGTAGTAGCCCAAGGCGAGCGCACGGTGCACCTTCTCAGAGAAAGCGGTGGCTTCGGGAGTACCGTAACGCAGACCGAGAGCGGCGAGCATATCCCCCTCGCCGGTAGTGCCGCAGCCGGTGCGTCGTCCGCGCAGAGTCTTCTCGCGTATCTTGCGCCAGAGGTTGAGTTCGGTCTGTTTCACCTCATCGGTTTCTGGGTCGGAGGCGATCTTCCGGATGATGAGGTCGATTTTCTCCATTTCGAGATCGATTATATCGTCCATGATACGCTGTGCCAGGCGGAGATGCTTGCGGAAGAGATCGAAATCGAATTCAGCCTCCGGGGTGAAGGGGTTCCTCACATAACTGTATAGGTTGATAGCCACCAGGCGGCAACTATCGTAGGGACACAACGGAATCTCGCCGCAAGGATTTGTAGAGATAGTCTGGAATCCGAGATCGGCGTAGCAATCCGGCACGCTCTCACGGGTGATTGTATCCCAGAAGAGGATACCCGGTTCGGCGCTTTTCCAAGCGTTATGTACGATTTTGCTCCATAGAGCCTTGGCATCGATTTCTTTTGAATATGTGGGTTGGTCGCTATCGATGGGGTACTGCTGCACGTAAGGTGTGCCTGCAGAGGCAGCCTGCATGAAGGCATCGTCGATGCGGACGGAGACGTTGGCACCGGTGATCTTACCTTCTGTCATCTTGGCATCGATAAAACTTTCAGAATCGGGGTGCTTTATACTTACAGTGAGCATCAGCGCACCGCGTCTGCCGTCCTGAGCCACCTCGCGGGTAGAATTGGAATATCTCTCCATAAACGGAACGAGACCGGTGGATGTGAGCGCGGAATTCTTGACCGGGCTACCTTTAGGGCGGATATGCGAGAGGTCGTGACCTACGCCGCCACGACGCTTCATCAACTGCACCTGCTCCTCATCGATCTTTATGATGCCGCCGTATGAATCCGGCTTGCCGTCGAGTCCGATCACGAAGCAATTTGAGAGAGAACCAACCTGACGGTTATTTCCGATACCTGCCATGGGGCTCCCCTGAGGCACGATATAGCGGAAATCTTTAAGCACGTCGAAGATTTCCTCCTCGCTCAGCGGATCGGGATATTTCGCTTCGATGCGGGCAAGTTCGCGGGCGAGACGATGATGCATGTCGTCGGGGGTGAGTTCATACAGATTGCCATCGGAGTCCTTCAGCGCGTATTTCGAAGTCCAAACTCTGGCAGCAAGTTCGTCGCCTTTAAAATAGTCCAGCGAGGCGTTATAAGCCTCATCGTAAGTATAATGCTTGCTCATTTATGTGGATTGTTAATCATTTATGTGAAATAACTGGTGCAAAATTAAAAAAAAATCCTTAATTTTGCCAATCGAAAAAGGAAATAAATAAAAAAGTTTTTGACAATATAGTGGAAATATTTTATAATCAGAGTTATTCCTATTTGTCAATATTTTTTTGAAAAATTTTTTCAGAAATATATTTTTTAGTAAACTCCGAGTGATAGAAATTTTAAAAAGTTTTCCAAAATGGATAAGAATGAATTGCAAAAAGTGATGGAATATTTCAATTCAAGAAGAAGTATCCGCAAATTTGAAGATCGCGAAATAGAATCTAACCTTCTGAATACCATCCTTGAATGTGCTATGAAGGCGCCTACGTGCGGAAATATGCAGTTGTATTCGGTTGTGATAACTCGTGATGCAGATAGAAAAGCAAAGTTGTCCGAATTGCATTTTAATCAGCCGGCATGTGGCGCGCCGGTGTTGCTCACGATATGTGCCGATTTCAATCGGTTCACCAGATGGTGTGAGATTAGTGATGCAGATGCCGCATACAATAATTTCCTTTCGTTCACTTCTGCTTTTGCAGATGCCATCATCTATGCTCAGCAGGTGACTACGATCGCTGAACTTCATGGACTCGGCACCTGTTATTTAGGCACTGCCATATATAATGCCCCCGAGATAGCGGGACTTCTGAAGTTACCGCAACTTGTGATGCCGGTAGCGTGTATTGCCATAGGTTGGCCTGCCGAGGAGGGAGTGCCGACTGAGCGTCTTCCCTTGAGAGCCGTGATACATGAAGAGGAATATCGTGTGGATGGCGATGAGGAGATTCTTGAACTCTTCAAGGAGAAAGAAGATTACGCCCCAAATCGACAATACGTAATCGATAATAACAAAAAGAACCTCGCGCAAGTATTTGCTGAAGTCCGCTACCCACGCAATCTCAACGAACCCTTCTCCGCCAAACTTATCGACTGGCTCAGTCCGACATTCCTCCGCTAACGGCGTCCTCCCTACTTATCTCTCGTCCCTACTTATCACTATGATGACTCGCACGACGAGATTTTAATTTTGGTGAAGTAATATTGCGCCCTCGGCTGCATCCAAAAGGATGCAGCCGAGGGCGTAGGTTTTTGTAATAAGGGATGAATTGGAGAAAATGGAATTATTGGAGGATTAGAGGTTGCGTCGTAGGTTTTTGATTTTGAAGGCGAGGGAGATTTTGAAGATGCCGTAGCAGCAGAGGG
>CAMWSV010000037.1 GCA_947177015.1 uncultured Porphyromonadaceae bacterium | reverse complement strand
CTCACGTATGGTGTAGGCACTATTCGTGAGTTATTCTTGTCACTCCGATTTGAGTTTTGTACAGGATAAACATAAATCCCGCTTTTATTCATACATCAATCTTTTGAGATTATCAGGCTTGAGAGTGGACGTTTGGGTACATGGTGCGTACCGTCGGGAGTGCGGAAATACTTAAAGTCCGCCGTGTCATCGTCTGCCATATCTTCAATCTTTACTTCCTCAGCGGATTTGCCTAATGCAAGTACATAGCAAGGAACGTATCTTTCGGGTATGGAAAGAGTCTTAGATAATGCTGGGGCATTAAAAGCCTTTATGATGCAGCATCCTAATCCCAAAGTTGTAGCACCGAGTGTGATAGACTGAAGTTGCAGACCATCGTCGCAAAGACAATTCGATCCGAATTCAGTATCGAGACACTGGATAAGGTATGCCACAGGTCGTTCATCAGGGTCCGGGCCATCCCAATCGTAATAATATCCTGCCCATTTGAGCAGCGGATAGATCTTTTCGCAATCGGCTGGAGTATTCGCCAAGTAGTAGCGGAGTGGCTGAGCATTACGTCCGGAGGCACAATATCGCGTGAGTTCCACGAGATGCTCCAAGGTTTCCTTATCAATTTTCACTCTTGAATCAAATCTGCGTACCGTTCTATCGCTCAGTAGCAGATTGCGATAGTCTGCAAAGTTTATCATAAGTATTAAATTATTATTTCATATTTTCATTGTATAACTCCGCAACCTTACGGGCGGCACAAACACAACATTCCGTACATTTTGCAGTGCCGGTCTGACGTGTCATATTGCCACATATTACCGTACCGAAATGATTTTTGAAATCCTCATACAGTTGGCGCGATAATTTTGTAGTCTTCATATTGTCGTCGGGCATCATAAGTCCCAAAGCCACAACTCCGGCAGTGAGTGCACCGCAGGTACCTTCATCTCGTGTGCCCCCTATACCACCGCGCAGTCCTGAAGCAATTGCCGAAAGAGTGGTCTTGTCAGGCATTGCGGAATCGCAACATTCTGCTATTCCGATCAGAGTCGCATGTGAGCAGGAATACTTCTCATCACGCAGGCGGCATATTGTATCTTCTACCTTTTTAATATCCATGATCTTAAGTATTAGTCAGACTTACTTAGACTTTCAGACGTACCCGAAATTCATAGAAAACGAGTCAAAGTCTCTTTAACATAATCGGCAAACTCGCCATAGATTTCAGCGTTGTCCAAAAGTCGGGGAATCAGCGGAGTATTTCTTAGCAGCAGGAACGGGAGCAAATCTGCCTCCTCCCGGCTCAATATGCCGTTGCATAATTCCACCGCCTTATCGTAAGTTAAGCAGTCGGCAGGCATAATTGCGAATCCGAGGATTCTGGACTCTCTCACATTATTGTCGGCTATAAGTTCCTTTGCCAGAAACTCCAAATCTTTCATATCGGGATACTCCGCTTTGATATCAGCGGCTATTTTCTTCAGTTGCGGAAGTTGCAGACCGAAAATAATTCCGAATGAAAGACCGGCCTTCCGCAGAGTGTCGGCAACGATACCATTGCGGAAGGCCATGAACTGATGTTTAATATCTTTGATAGTGGTCATATATAGCGATTGAGGCTACAACATAAATTCTCAGAGATTAGAGAACTCCTTGGAGAGGCGCAACATCTGCGTCGGGTAATCCTCTGTGTAATCGAGAGTGATGTCGATAATCTCACCCTTATCGTCCTTTACAACATTGTATATGGGATTGACAAATCCGCGATAAGGGGGGATGTCAAGGTGTGAATACCGGTCAAGCACTTCTTTATGAAGTTTCGGATCAATCTTCACTGCATACTTCTGCACGAGTTCATTGCCTGCCTTGTAGTCGCCTTCACTCTTGATACGCTGGATTTCTGCGAGCAACTGACCTAAAAGATCACGCATTTTCTTGTAGTCGTTGATCTTAACGTAAGTCTTGCCGTTGCGCTTTACGAGTTCCACCACCTTATCTTTCTTACCCTTTTCGAGCACCCACTTTGCAATGAGTTGGCGATTACGCATGTGGGCTTCTTCCACATCCTTACCGAGTTCGATACGATTGAGTTGAGTCATCAGGCCATTGAGCATATACTTATAGTACTCAGCCTTGTAGGCATCCGGCTCTTCGAGCACGCCGATCTCCTGAAGTTTGGCGTCGGGGAGATAATAGAGCGCAAAAAGGTCTGCACGTGCTTCTTCCAGAGTAGAACCGTGTTCCTTTAGCGCATCCTGATCAACACCGGGAGCGAGTCGACCTGAGGCATGACCCAGACACTCGTGAAGGTCAGTGTGAAGCATATCAGTGATGTAGAGCCATTTGTCCATCCAATCTGACGTGGACTTATCAATCACGAATTCTTCGTTGAAGCCGTTGCCAACGGACGCTTTGGAGTATGCTTCAGTGATATTTTCGAGTGTTACTGATTTCGAACCGTGAGTAGATCGGATCCAGTTGGCATTCGGTAGGTTGATACCGATAGCGGTAGCAGGGAAAGCATCGCCACCGAGGAATGATGCGGTGATCACTTTAGCCGATACACCCTTAACTTCTGGTTTGCGGTAGATAGGGTTGATGGGGGAGTGGTCTTCAAACCATTGGGCATTTGAAGAAATAGCCTCGGTGCGTGCGGAAGCCTCTTTATTCTTGAAGTTGACATAAGATTCCCAAGAACCGGTCATCCCCAAGGGGTCATTGTATGATTCTATGAATCCGTTTACGAAATCTACTTCAGAAGCAGTGTCTTCAGCCCAGAGGATCGAGTATTCGTCAAAGAGTCGGAGATCACCGGTGACATAGTAATCGATGAGTTTGGTGATATAAGCCTTCTGGGCGTCATTCTCCGCCACGCTCTTCGCCATATCGAGCCAGTAGATGATCTTGGCGATTGCCGGACCATACAGACCATTGAGGTGGTAAACCTCTTCCTGAATCTTGCCGTCTTTCTTAACTACGCGAGAATTAAGGCCATAAGAGACCGGAGTGGGATCGTCGGCTTTTTTCAGTGCGTTGAAATATGCTTCCACCTCTTCTTGAGTCACACCTTCGCCATAGAGATTGCCTGCAGATTCAGCCACAACATCCTTTGTGCCGTCCTGACAGACTTTCTTAGGCATAAAAGTGGGGTCAAAGATCACTTTCATAAGCAGATTCTTGAGATTTTCGCGACTTTCTCCATTTTTCAGTTTCAAAGATTCTTCCGGCACGGCTGCAAACTGCTCTATGAAGAAGTCTTCAGAGAAACCGGGTGTGAATTTATCGTTGGAATAGTGGTGATAAATACCATTGCCAAACCATACCTGCTTCAGATATTTCTCAAATTCCTTGAAGTCTTTTGAGTCTTTGGGTCCATTATAGTTCTCGTATATATATTCGAGTACGGGTCGAAGGCGCAAATTGTATTTGCCGTTCTGATCCCATATAATGTCTCGTCCTTCCTGAGCGGCCTGCGTCAGGTAATAGATCATTTTTTTCTGCTGCAGAGAGAGTGAGTTGAAGTCAGGTACTTCATATCTCAACACTTCGATGTCGGCAAAATTATCCACGTGGTAGTTGAAGGGGGTGCTTGCGGTGGGAAGGTCGGAAGCGAATGATTGAAAAGCAAACATTGGAACAAATGCCAGTGCAGGCAAAATTTTTTTCATGTTGTTAGAAAATTTAAAATTTTAAGCAATTCCCGGTGATTGGAATTTGCGATTTCCGGTTATTACTCATTATATTTTTTGAATTAGTTACTCATTGTTTTTTTAATTTAGTTACTCTACGTAAAGAATCAGCCCCTTTAGGTATTCACCCTCGGGGTGAGCGATATCAAACGGGTGATCTGCAGGCTGAGTCAACTGATGCAGGATTCTCACCTTGCGTCCGGATTTGGCAGCCGCTGAGAATACAGCCAGTCGGAATGCCTCTCGACTTACCACTTGCGAACATGAGAAGGTGAATAGAAAACCTCCGGATTTAATCTTCTCAAACGCTTTCGTATTAAGTTTGCGATAGCCGATCAGACCATTTTTCAAAGCGCTTCGATGCTTCGCAAATGCCGGTGGGTCGAGAATTATCAGATCATACTTGTCTGCAGGCATTTCCGAGAGATATTTGAATGCATCCACAGCGTGAGTGGTATGCCGTGCATCACCGGGGAAGTTGAGTTCGATATTGGCATCCGTGAGTGCGGCGGCCTTAGCCGAAGAGTCTACCGAATCAACAGATTTTGCACCGCCACGCATAGCATAAACAGAAAAACCACCGGTATAGCAGAACATGTTAAGTACGGTTCTATCTTTTGCGAATTTTTCAAGAAGCGCACGATTTTCGCGTTGATCAACAAAGAATCCTGTCTTTTGACCTTTCAGCCAGTCAATGTTAAACTGCAGCCCATTTTCAAGTGCGATGTTACCATCGAAGGCTCCGATGATATAATCATTATGGGGGTCAAGACGAGCCTTAAATGGGAGGGTCGTCTCACTTTTATAGTAGACATTACGGATATTGATATCCGGCAATCTTGTCAATGCTTCGGCTATGCGGTTGCGTTCGAAGTGCATACCCGGTGAGTGAGCCTGCATCACTGCTGTATCCCCATAAATATCCACTACGAGACCGGGCAGAAAATCTCCTTCGCCGTGCACCAGACGGAAACAATTATTGTCAGCACGTATCAGTCCGAGCGAACGACGCAATCTGCAGGCATTATTGAGCCGGTTGAAGTAATGGTCCTCGCTCAGGGTATCAGTGTTGAATTCGAGTATTCTTACCGTGATGGAACCGATCTGATAGTGTCCGATTCCCAAAACTCTTCCGTCGGCGGATTTTACAATCACATAATCACCCTCCTCTATCTGATCCGGTTTTTGGGCGATAGCGCCCGAAAACACCCAGGGATGATAGCGGAGCAATGACTCATCCTTACCCGGTTTTAAAATTATTTCAGGATACATTGTTGTAGACAATTTTTAATTTTAAAATTAAACTTTTGTTGGTATGCCTGCCATATTATTTAAAGAGGCGGACTATATCCATGCCATTGGCATAGAGCAAAAGGAGTACGAGGAAAATCATGCCTGCCATCTGAGCATATTCCATGAATTTCTGACTTGGAGGCCTGCGGAAGATAATTTCGTAGAGAAGGAACAGTACATGACCTCCGTCAAGGGCGGGAATGGGGAGAATATTCATGAATGCCAATGCGACGGAGAGGAATGCGGCGATATTCCAGAAGGCGATCCAATCCCATTTTTCAGGGAAGATAGAGCCGATAGAGCCGAACCCTCCGATTGATTTGGCACCCTCTTTGGTAGCCACAAGTTTCATGGATTTGGCGTAAGAAGTGAGTCGGTCTGTACCCATCTTCACACCTCGCGGGATGGCGGTGAATATATTATAATTCTTCTCTTTTGCTTCGTAGAATTTTGTGATATCTACTTCCAGTCCGACTCCCATCTTGTTGCCCTCCGATAGAGTGACAGGTAGATTGAGCGTATCACTCACACCTGCATCTGATCTGCGGGCAATCTTGAAGTCGAGAGTTGCGTGTTGCGTATTATTCGCTTTCTTGTTTGCCTCCCCTTGTGCTTCCAGTACATCATGAAACTCAATCAGCGAAGGAGTCTCCACGTTATTTATAGCGAGGATCCGGTCACCCTCCTTTATACCGGCTTTAGCGGCTCCCTCTCCCGCCATCACCTGAGTGATCTGTACCGGAATGAGGTATGTAAGGAAAGAAAAGTCAGATTTATGGTTCTTGGTCTCCTCTTCGAGTTGGAAGATGAATCTCTCCGGAATCTCGATGGCTACGGTGTCTTTATGGTCTCGAAGAACCTTAACTTCCTTAGCCTGCATCATATCCATGATTGATTCAGCCGGATAATCAAGTGATTTGCCATCGGCAGAAAGGGGAATATCACCATCCTTAAATCCGATTTCTTTAGCCGCGGGTGAATATGCCATGCCTGCCGTAGCATTTGTGAAGGGAACGTATTTTTCACCGGTAGCAAAAACTATACCTGCATAGATCAGAATCGCAAGAAGAAAGTTGAAGAGTACACCTCCAATCATAATCAGCAGTCGTTGCCAAGCCGGTTTAGAACGGAATTCCCATTCTTGAGGTTCACGCTTCATTTGCTCGGTATCCATAGATTCATCGATCATGCCGGCAATCTTACAGTAACCTCCAAGGGGAATCCAGCCTATACCGTACTCTGTGTCGCCCCAGAAAGATGATTTTTTCTTCTTCCCATTATCCTTACAATCGGAAGAGGGGGGAGTTGTCGCGTTCTGAGTAGTTTCAGAGGTTAGATTGGAAGAATTAGCGGGTTGCTCATCAGCACCTTTTTCCAATTTATGATGACTTCCGAAAAATCCGTAATATTTCTTCGGTTTCCACTTGAAAATCTCTTTCCAGGGGTCGAAGAAAATGTAGAATTTTTCAACTTTTACGCCAAATATACGCGCAAATAGGAAATGTCCGAATTCGTGAACTATTATCAGGAATGCAAGTGCCAGAATCAACTGGGCTGCCTTAATCAGAAAAGTATCCATTATGTGTTTTAATGTATATGAAATTCAGAGTTAGTCAAAATCAATGCTTATTTTTATAAATAAGAGCATCTTATGACTGCCGGCACAGGGATTCGGCAAACTCTGTGGTAATTCGATGCGTATTGATAAGATCCTCCAGAGTTGGAGTCTCCATAAATGGAATATTGTCGAGGGCTTCGCGCGCAATTGTACCCATCGTCGGGAATGAAATCCTATGATTCAGAAAAGCGCGTACTGCCACTTCATTTGCCGCATTCAATATGCAAGGAGCGTTTCCGCCTTTCTCGATAGCCTCAAAAGCATATCGAAGCAGAGGAAATTTCTCAAAATCGGGAGATTCGAAAGTGAGTGAAGCGAATTGTGGCAGATTCAGTGCGAAGTCCGGTTCATCCAGACGTTCCGGGTATCCCATTGCATACGAAATCGGGAGACGCATATCTGTCGGACCGAGTTGGGCTTTCACCGACCCATCGATAAACTCCACCATTGAATGAACGATACTCTGCGGATGCACCAAGATTTCGATTTTGGAAGGGGGACAATCGAAAAGCCAATGCGCCTCAATCATCTCAAATCCCTTGTTCATCATCGAGGCAGAATCGATAGTGACTTTCGCACCCATATTCCAGTTAGGGTGCTTTAGAGCCATTTCCGGAGTTACATCTGCAATCTGTTCTTTAGTAAAGTTCCTGAATGGACCTCCACTCGCAGTAAGAAAAATCTTACGTGCCTGCGAAGTCTTCTCACCCCTGAGAGCCTGAAAGATAGCCGAATGTTCGGAATCTACCGGAATAATCTTCACTCCATACTCCTTGGCGAGAGGGCAAACGATACTCCCTCCTACCACTAAAGTTTCCTTATTGGCGAGCAGGATATCCTTTCCGGCTTTTATGGCATTGATGGTGGGGAGAAGCCCGCTATAGCCTACAAGCGCCGCCATCACCTTATCTACTTTATTGCCTACAGCAGCCTTTGCGATTGCTTCCGAACCTCCCCGGCAGATTATTCCCGAGCCCTCCAGCAATGCTTCGAGGTGAGGAAGCAAGGTCTCGTCGGCGATTACAACCATATCAGGACGAAACTCCAATGCCTGCTTTGCAAGGAGTTCTACATTTCTACCCGCCGTCAGCACTGAAGCGCGAAACTTCTGCGGATGCCTTGAGATAATATCGAGAGTTTGGGTGCCGATGCTGCCGGTAGAACCCATCACTGCTATATTTGTCATGAGATTCTCTGGATAAATTACATGTTTGAAAACTGCTGATCAGCCCTGGAATCATATTTTCGTCCTATGATGTAATCGTAAGGTTTCACCGGGAGCCCATTATGCCATAACTCAACGAAAATTTCAGATGCTGATCTATTTTTAATATGGGGAGCGTAAGAAATCACTTCTCCACCATTAACGATGTCGTTACTCCCAACGAGCATATTCCCCAGACCCGCTATGCTGCTTACAAATCCGTTGTCGTGCTGAAGTATCACGACATTGCGCTGAGAACGCGAATCAAAATACTCGGCTATTACAGCGCCGTCTGCCACCGCCATAATAGTGGAGTTGGCAGGGACGAGCATCCTTACCTGATATGAATCCCTTGAATCGTCGGGTACAATCCCTTCATCACTTACCGGAAAGAGGAGCATCCCTTCCGCAGCCATTTTAGAAAGGAGAGAAACATTAAACTTCTCACGTTCCTGCATCACTGCGGCGAGTCCCGACTCTTCGCGCGATTGAGGTAAGATCGATTCCACTGCAATCTCGGTATTATCGGGGAGCATCGCCAGAGTATCACCAACTTTTCTGTCGGAATTCATTACATTTTTTAAGTTGTTCAGATACTTCTCGTTAATCAGGTAAGCCTCGCGCAAAGAGTCTACTCGGAGCAGAGCCTCCTCCGAAGCCGCACGTCGCGAGTCGGGGATAAATCCGGGTATGAGCGTACGGATAGGAGTGATGCTGATAATAAGAAACGCCACTACAAGGCACACCCCTAAAAGCGCTAAACCCCACAAGGTAAGCGCTGCCGGCGTAAATGAGTGTTCAGCCAGACATTCCAGTCGCGACTCATCCTCGATTATAATGCGATATTTCTTATGTATCTTCAATCCTTACGAATAATCAATATCATCAGGCAAATCAAATAAAAATGCCAAACGCGAAATTACTAAAAACGAAGCAAGTCACAAATTTATTTTAATATTTGAATTGTAAAACTTAAATATAATTTAAAATGTATGAACCATCAAATATTAAATTATGTTATAAAGTCAAACTCCAACTTAATTAGTAGTCAATTCCTGATAATGAAGACACGGATTCAGACTATTCAATATAAATCTACTTAACTACGAATTATTAATCAAATATTAAATTAATTAATCTTAAAAATTATTATGAAGACGACACACATTTACTCAGTATTGGCACTCGCAGCCGGAGCGCTTGCAATCAATCAGAGTGCGAAGGCTCAAGACGTGGTTTATTCTGACGAAGCCGTTTCCGTAACAGAATTCACTTGTGACCCCAAGACCCATTACAGTTCGAACTGGCGCGAAAACTGGTTTATTCAGGTAGGCGCAGGTATTAATCAGCCTTTTGTAGAGCGAACACTGTCAGGCAGAGTTCCCGGACCCTCGGTGGATCGTAAAAAAATGACAGCAACCTATAATTTCGGCTTCGGCCGATGGTTCTCCCCCTATCTGGGCTTCAGAATCAATGCCCTTGGAGGAGCGCTACACTGGGACACTCCCACAAAAGAACAGCCCAACAATGGCTGGAGCCGTGGCAAGCACGTAAATCTTAATGCCGAGTTGATGTGGGATATGTTCAACACCTTCGGAGGCGTGAATTCCGACCGTGTATTCAGTATTATCCCCTTTGTGGGTATCGGTGGAGATTACATGTGGGATATGCGCGATGCATCCGGAGTGAATGTTCCCGCTGCTACCAATATTCACCGCACTCATTCCGACTACGGATACAAAAATTCCTCATGGACACTTCCTGTGACTGCAGGTCTTCAGTTCCGTCTCCGTCTTTGCGAATACGTCGACTTCTTCGCTGAGGCACGCGCTTCCTTCTATGGCGACAACTGGAACAACGTAGCATACGGCGATCCTGTTGAAGCAAACGTAGCAGTCCTCGGTGGCTTCAACTTCAATATCGGCGGTCGCAACTGGAACGAATATAATGAGTGTGCTTCACTCTCTCAGATTGCAAGCCTCAACAACGAAGTTAACCTTCTCCGCAGTCAGGTTCTCACAGCCAACCAGACTATCGCAAGTCTCGAAAGCCAACTTCCGTGTCCCGAACCGAAAGTGATCACCAAGAATTGTGTGAATGCACCTTTGATGACAACAGTACGCTTCACAATCGATTCAGCAGTGATCTCGCCCGAAGAGGAAGTGAACGTCTACAACATGGCTCAGTGGCTTAAGGACAACCCGAAGGAAAATATCACAATTGTTGGTTTTGCCGATAAGGACACCGGATCTTCAGAATACAATATGCAACTCTCTAAGGAACGCGCTGAAGCAGTCTGCAACCAACTCGTAGAGAAATACGGCATCGCCAAGGATCGTCTCACAGTAAGATACGATGGCTCCGACGTTCAGCCTTATGATGTAAACAACTGGAACCGTATCGTAATCTTCACTCAGCCGCAGTAATTACGAATACTCACAGGAATTCCTGTAACAAATCAAGAATTTCCGGAATATTAAGATAATAAAGGAGGCGGAAAAAGATTCCTCCGACGTAGAGATAATCACTGTTTATAGTAACAACATCGTTTGATGGGTCGCCGCACAAGAGATTGTGTGGCGACTATTTTTGATCATATCTAATCTTGCATATAAATCAAATATGTTTTTCTCCTCCAATTATCATATAACGATTGGTAGTATCAAGGAGAATGTCAGAGATAACTTTCCCGGCAGTATTAAAAGAATTGGGAAGTGTTTGTCATAAAAGTGGCTTTGGTGGCGCAAAAAATATGTTATTGAACATAAAACCGCAAAAACAAGGTAAAACTTTAAAATTTTGATGTGAAAATGTTTGGGCGGATGAGAAAAAGATTGTATTTTTGTTGCCGAAATCCTATAACACCTGTTAGGAAGCATCCGAATAGGATTACACCTTGAAAAACTAACAAACCAGTTTATATAACCAAAAATCTAAAACTGACAAAACATGAACATTAATGAAATCTTGGCTAACCTTGAAGCCAAGCATCCCGGCGAGAAGGAGTATCTTCAGGCAGTGAAAGAAGTGCTTCTTTCAGTAGAAGAAGTCTACAACCAGCACCCCGAATTTGAAAAGGCTCGTATCATCGAACGTATGGTAGAACCGGATCGTATCTTCACTTTCCGTGTGACTTGGGTTGATGACAAGGGAGAAGTTCAGAATAATATCGGTTATCGCGTGCAGTTCAACAATGCCATCGGTCCCTACAAGGGAGGTATCCGTTTCCACGCATCCGTCAACCTTTCAATCCTTAAATTCCTCGGCTTCGAGCAGACATTCAAAAACGCACTCACTACTCTCCCCATGGGCGGTGGCAAGGGCGGTTCCGACTTCTCTCCCCGTGGAAAGAGCGATGCAGAAATCATGCGTTTCTGCCAGGCTTTCATCCTCGAACTTTGGCGCAACCTCGGTCCTGACCGCGACGTACCCGCAGGTGATATCGGCGTAGGTGGTCGCGAAGTAGGCTACATGTATGGTATGTATAAGAAACTTGCCCGTGAAAACACAGGTACATTCACCGGTAAGGGTCTCAGTTTCGGTGGCTCACTCATCCGCCCCGAGGCTACTGGTTTCGGCGCTCTCTACTATGTAGTTAACGTCCTCAACGACCTCGGTACAACTATCGAAGGCAAGACTATCGCTATCTCAGGCTTCGGCAACGTAGCATGGGGTGCTGCCACAAAGGCTACTGAACTCGGTGGTAAGGTTGTTACTATCTCCGGTCCCGACGGATATATCTACGACCCCGCTGGTCTTGACAATGAGAAGATCGCTTATATGCTCGAACTCCGCGCATCAGGCAATGACGTTGTTGCTCCCTACGCAGACAAATTCCCCGGTTCTACTTTCTATGCAGGCAAGAAGCCCTGGGAACAGAAAGTTGACATCGCACTTCCCTGTGCTACTCAGAACGAACTCGCAGGCGAAGATGCTAAGGCTCTTATTGCTAATGGCGTTATCCTCTGTGCTGAGGTTTCTAACATGGGTTGTACTCCCGAGGCTATCGATGCATTCATCGAGGCTAAGGTTCCCTACGCTCCCGGTAAGGCTGTTAACGCAGGTGGCGTAGCAGTTTCAGGTCTTGAAATGACTCAGGACGCTGAACACCTCATGTGGACTGCTGAAGAAGTTGACGCTAAACTTCACCAGATCATGAACTCTATCCACGCTGCTTGTGTATACTACGGCGTTCAGCCTGACGGCTACATCAACTACATGAAGGGTGCAAACATCGCAGGCTTCATGAAGGTCGCTGATGCTATGCTCGGTCAGGGTATTATCTAATAAGATACAAATACTACCAAATACGAAAGACGTCCGGATTTTCCGGACGTCTTTTTTATCAGTATAAAAAATATAAAAGATATCAGTCTGATTCAATTTCGAGGAGTTCGAGAAGTCGAATCTCCTTTTCATCTATTTCATCTATGAGTAGTTGCATATCATTACCTGCCTGAATAATTTCCTCTGTAGAAAGTTCTCCCGACGACATTCTGATCTCTAACTCTTTCTTCTTCTCTTCAAGCAGTGGTAGTTCTGTTTCCAATTGCTCCTTCTCTTTCTTCTCTTTGAATGATAGGCGCGGTTTCTTTTCGGTACGCGGTTTTTCGTTAGATGGTTTCTCCTGATGTGCTGTGTTGGCTTCCGTCTCCAGACGATTGAGTTCCTTCTGTCGCTCACGTACGCAATGGCGATATGTGGAGTAATCTCCCGGGAAATCCGTCACAATACCTTGCCCTTCAAACACAAACAGATGGTCTACAATCCGATCAAGGAAGAACCTATCATGCGAGATTACTATGGCACACCCATTAAAGTTTACCAGGTAATCCTCCAGTATAGTGAGTGTCATGATGTCAAGATCATTCGTAGGCTCGTCAAGGATAAGGAAATTTGGCGAACGCATAAGCACGGTGGCAAGATAGAGCCGGCGGCGTTCGCCCCCCGATAGTTTGTGAATATATTTTTGCTGATCTGCAGGAGCGAACAGGAAATGGTTGAGGAATTGTGAGGCTGTGAGTGTAGTTTTATCATTGATTCTTACCGTCTCCGCGATATCTCGCACGGCATCAATTACTTTCTTTCGCTCATCAAAATCAGTCATTCCTTCCTGGCTATAGTAACCGAATTTCACTGTTTCGCCGATTTCAAAATATCCGCTGTCCGGCGAGAGTAGCCCGAGAAGAAGTTTGATAAATGTTGACTTTCCCGCTCCATTATTTCCCACTATTCCGACTTTCTCATATCTGGCGAAGGTATAATTCCAATCATTGAGGATGATAGTGTCGCCGAAACGTTTACACACATCATGAGCCTCAAAGATTTTGGAGCCGATATAACTTGAATTTACGGCTAAATTCACGTTTTTTTCAGAAAGATTTACGTGAGATTTCTTTTCCAACTGATGGAAATTATCGATTCTGTATTTTGCTTTGGATCCGCGTGCTTGCGGCTGACGACGCATCCATTCCAACTCAGTACGCATGAGATTCTTTACCTTTGCGAGTTCAGCAGATAGATTCTCCATGCGTTCTTCGCGTTTACGAAGATAGTAATCATAATTACCATTATATGTAAAGATTTCCTCGCGATCAATCTCAATTATTTTATCGCATATTTTATCGAGGAAATATCTGTCGTGAGTCACCATCAAGAGTGTCATGCGCTTTCTGACAAGATAGTTTTCCAACCACTCGATCATATCGATGTCGAGATGATTGGTAGGTTCGTCAAGAATTAGCAGATCCGGTTCGGATAGAAGGACTTTAGCAAGCGCTGCTTTCTTCAGTTGACCACCTGAAAGAGTCTTTATTTTCTGCTCCATCTCGGTGATTCCAAACTGAAAGAGCATCTGGCGTGCAAGGTCCGGACCGCTGAAATCATCTTCATTACGACGTTGAGGAGTAGCGAAATGGAGTACACTCTCTTCCGGATCAAAATCCGGATATTGCTGCAGATATCCCACACGGATACCGTTGCGGAAAACGATGTTGCCGGAATCATAATCCTCCTTCCCGGCAAGGATGTTCAGGAAGGTGGTCTTACCGGTTCCGTTTTTAGCGATCAGACCAATTTTGTCGCCTTCATAAACACCGAATGTTACATCGCGAAACAGCATGCGGTTGCCGATAGATTTAGTAAGATTTTCAATCTGCAGATAAGAAACCATAATAGAAGGTCAGAAGTCAGAATTAAAAGAAAAAAGGAGGGATATTAATAAATAGGAGAGATATTAATAAATAGGAGAGATATAGATAAATAGGAGAGATGATAATTAAATAGGAGAGATATCAGGATAATTTGCAAGAGGGATGCAGAGGGGAAGTGGAAAAATAAAATAGTGAGTAAAAGACTGCTATTTCCCAATCTAATAGATGGAAGCAGT
>CAMWSV010000036.1 GCA_947177015.1 uncultured Porphyromonadaceae bacterium | reverse complement strand
TCTACACCATAGAGTTCGTCGGCAGCGGCAGATTTTTATATGAGACAGGCGGTAGGCTTCGCGGATGCGGCGGCGCATCAGTACGCGGTCTACGGCATGGCGACGCTTCTTCTTGGGGACCGTGATCATCAGTTGGAGGGGCGCTATCTTGTCGGGCACGCCGATGCGGAAGGAGTCTTCCAATTCCTGCTCGGTGAGCGCGCGGTATTGCAACTTCAGAGGGTAATCGAAGAGCGACCCGCCGCTGCGAAAGAGGGAGTCTACCAGTATCTTATGTCGCAATTTCTCGGATTTGGGGAATGTAAACCGCTCCTCTGCCATGATTATTTCTCCTTTTTTGTTTCTTGTTTGTGATAAAGTCAATTGCCGGGATATATCACCACCGGATCTTACTTATTCTTCTGCAAATTTACACTTTTTGCCCTTTTTATCCAAATTTACGTTTTTATGCCCTTCTCTCCTCCCCACGCGCTATCGGCGGCGCACTATGCGTTTTACCATCGGGGTGAGAAGGGGGATATTTTCGAAGGCGGCGACCACACTCAGATAGCCGAGCAGGATGAGGGTGCGCACGGCGTAGGTGGCTATCGGCATTGACGTGAAGTCTATGCGGAGCCCTGCGTAGTAGAGCGCAAGGGCGAGCAGAAAGTATAATCCGAGGCGTCCGGTCTGATACGGCAGGGGGTAGTATTTCCTGCCTACGAAGTAACTGAACACCATCACGGCGCCGTAACTGATGAATGCAGCCCATGCCGAACCCATATAGCCGTCGGGTATACCGATAGCGGGAACCAGCCAGAGGTTGAGCAGCAGCATCAGCGCGAAACACATCAGCGACATATACATTCCCCAGCGCGTGCGGTCGGTGAGTTTATACCATATCGAGAGGTTGAAGTAAACCCCGAAGAATAGATCTGCCATCATCATCACCGGCACTACGCGCAGACCGCTCCAGTAGCCGGGCGAGATGAAGTGCTTGAGCAGCGGCAGGAAGTACATCACGCCGAGGAAGATGAGCAGTCCGAAAATCACGAAATACTTCATCGCGTCGCAGTATGCCCGGGTGCGGTCGCTGTCGCCGGCGGCGCGCGCCTGCGCGAAGATGAAGGGCTCGTAGGCGTAGCGGAATGCCTGCGTGAACATCACCATCACCACCGCAATCTTGATATTCGCGCCGTAGATACCCACCATAGTGCGGGCGGCTTCTTCCGCCCCCCTGAATATATAGGGTATCATCAACTGCCCCATGTTCTGGCTGGCGATACCTGCCACACCGAGTATGAGGAGCGGCCAACTATAGTCGAGCATCTTCACAAGGAGTTGGGCATCAAATTTCCAGCGGCGACCCATAAGATACGGGAGCAGGGCGATCAGCACCACCAAGGTGGAGATGATGTTTGCCACGAATATCCAGCCGATGCCGTAACTTATGCCCCCCGGAATGGAATAGAACCAGTCGATGACTCCGGGACACACCTTCTGCAGATGCGGACATATCACGATGAAGAATACGTTGAGGAAGATATTGACCCCTATATTGAGGAATTTGATTCCGGCGAAGGTCCACGCCTTGTTGCGGTAGCGCAGATAGGCGAAGGGGAGATTGGTGAAAGCGTCAATGGCGACAGTGACCCCGAGCAGCCACACATAGTCGGGATGCTTCGGCAGCAGCATCACCGAGGAGATTTGCGGTAGGAAGATAGTGAGGATGATTATGAAGAGGAGCGACGTCCCCCCTACCGACCATAAAGAGGTGGTATATACTTTTTCAGGATCTTCGTGGCGGTTGGCAAAACGGAAGAAGCCGGTCTCCATCCCGTAATTGAGCACCACGAGTGCCACGGCTGTGAAACTGTAGAGATAACTCACGATGCCGTATTCGGCAGCGGGGAATAGATATACGTAGAGCGGGACAAGTATCCAGTTGAGGAAACGCCCCACAATGCTGCTGAGGCCGTAGACGGCGGTGTCTTTTGCCAGGGATTTGATGTTGGTTGCCATTGTTGATATTGCTTTGCTGAGAGAGGAGAGAGAGGGAATGAGCCGCAGGCTCATTTTCCGGTTGCCGCCGGAATCTATAAAAAAGAAAAAGCATAGACGCTCGGGAGAGAGGCGGCTCAATCGAAGAGGGAATCCGGGGAGGTGATTAATCGAAGAGGGAATCGGGGGCGGAGAGCGGTGTGCGTCCGAGATGGGTATATGCCAGGTCGGTGACTTCGCGACCGCGGGGCGTGCGCTTTATGAAGCCTTCTTTGATGAGGAAGGGTTCGTACACCTCTTCGATTGTGCCGGCATCCTCGCCCAAGGCTGTGGCTATCGTGGAGAGTCCTACGGGTCCGCCCTTGAATTTGTCGATGATGGTAAGGAGAATCTTATTGTCGATTTCATCGAGTCCGTAGCGGTCGATGTTGAGGGCTTCGAGAGCCATACGGGCTATGGAGAGTGAGATGCGGCCATCACCCTTCACCATAGCGAAGTCGCGCACACGGCGCAGCAGGGAGTTGGCAATACGCGGAGTGCCGCGGCTACGGAGCGCAATCTCAAGGGCGGCGTTATCGTCAATAGCCACTCGCAGCAGTCGCGCCGAACGGATCACGATCCCCTTCAGCACATCATGGTCATAATATTCCAGATGGCAGTTGATGCCGAAGCGGGCACGGAGGGGCGAGGTGAGCAAGCCGCTCCGGGTGGTGGCGCCAATCAGCGTGAAGGGTGAGAGGGTGAGTTGCACACTCTTGGCTCCCGGACCCTTATCAAGCAATATATCAATGCGGTAATCCTCCATGGCGGAATATAGATATTCCTCCACTATGGGATGCAGGCGGTGGATTTCATCGATGAAGAGCACGTCGTGAGGTTCGAGGCTCATGAGGATTCCGGCGAGGTCGCCGGGCTTGTCGAGCACCGGGCCGGAGGTTACCTTGAAACCTACCCCCAATTCGTTTGCCACGATATTGGAGAGGGTGGTCTTGCCCAATCCGGGGGGTCCATGGAGAAGGGTATGATCGAGCGCCTCTCCACGCAGGCGGGCAGCCTGCACGAAGATGCGCAGATTGGATATTATCTTTTCCTGACCGGAGAAATCATCAAATTCGAGCGGACGCAATGCTTTCTCCACATCACCCCCCTCCGACATTTCGGGGCGGCTCCGGTCGTGGATATCAAAATCGTTTGACATGATTTAAGTTTTTATATCCCGCAGTCAGCCGGATTTTTTTATAAAATACTTTATAAAAAGGTATATCATTATCTCCTGACTGAAACTGCAATGGTCTTGGATCCGATTACGCTGTATCAGAGTTGGAGATAAGCCATCTCTTCGCGGAGTTCGAGACCCGAGAGGTGGCGGCGGCGGGCGATGATGCGCGCCAGTTCCGTGATGGCGGGGTGCAGTCTGGGATTGGCAAAGATACGGCGATGCTGCATCAGTATGCGGCGGTAGACACTCTCCACCTCATCCTTTTCAAGTCCGCACGTCTCCTCCCCTTCCGCTTCGATTTCGGCATATACCTCGCGCTCCACATCCTTGGGGAGATCTTCGTTGAGACGCACCAGGGAGCGCGCCATGACATTGCCCACCACCATCGAAGCGGTGATATGGAAATTGCGTATCAGATTCTCCCACACGGATTTAGGCGATACTGCCGGTGAGAGCGCATAATAAAAATCCTGCGAGAAGTTCACCATCGGGCCGTCGGTATCAATCGTGACATCCACCACACGGTCAATGGCATCGAGTCCCGCCAAAGACACAGCCATACCTGCCAGTCCGAAAGCGCGGTCATCCTCGTTGCTATATGTAAGTGTCATATCTCTATTCCTTATTTCAATTATTGTCGAGAGTCGGATTTATGAGTTCATCTTAAAGTTAAGGAGTTACTATTTAAAGGTTAAAGTTTAGAATAACCTTATCAACTTATAAACCCATAAACCCATAAACTCATAAACTCATAATATATAACAAATCAGAACTCCATACGGATTATACCGCTTATGCTGAGTCCCTCCGATGGGAGCCCGGGCAGAAGGATATCATTGTGGTTGAGCAGATTATCGGCTGCCACTCCCAGCGAGAAATTGCGTACTCCCCCGAAATCGCCGAAGCGATAGACGGCATGGGCGTTAAGTCGCGCAATATCGGGCAGACGCATCCCCACGGCATCGGAGTTACTTTTGGGAGTCACCTCGCTGATACTGCCGCTGCCGGGACCCACTGATGTGCCGCCGCCATTACCCTCCGCGCGGCTCGCGATGCTCCGTGCCATACCTGACCATACGCTTCTCACACCGCGGTATTCGTAATCCACTCCGATGGTGAGGGCATCTGTCGGCTTCACCTCCACACCCGGAGTCAAAATCCAGCGCGGACGATCGGCACCATTGAAGATACCGTGCCCTACATTCTGCGGGGTATATTGCATTGCGGCGTGCAGATCGAGCGCTTTGCCAATCTTATAACCCACATTCAAGTCGACATACAATCCGGAGAGATTGTAGCGTCCTGCTCCGAGGCCGTAAGTGGCGATATCACCCTCTGCCACCGGCAGGACGGGGAGGGAGTAGGATGCGGGTGCATAGACGGCGTTCATCACCGGCATATCCCAGCCGCAGAAGGGCACATTGCGAGTGATACGATAGCCGGCTGCCACTTCAAACTTCAGCCCTGCCACCGGATTCACACGGAAGCCGATTTTGGCATCCACCGGCACGAATACCGGAGTGGTGGACTGCAGATAGGGCATACTGTAGAGATTACGGTCGGCGATAGACGCCAGCGTCACCGCTTCCTGTCCGCCCGTAGCATGGATATACGCCGCGAATCTACCCGCAGAGTAATCGAATCTCACATCGGGCGATATATGGAAGAGGTTGTAATGTCCGTCGGAAAGCACCATCCCATTCGGGGCTGCGGCATCGGCATTGAAGGTGAGGTCTAAGTTCACCCCGGCGCGCAGACCGAGGCTGCCGTTGTTCCAATAATAATAGGGGGAAAGCCGGAGATTTCCGTAATTGGAGGTGGCAACGTCGTAATTGTCGAATATAAGTGCCGGCACACGCGGTTCATAACGGGGGGTGAAGGAGGACTTGCCGTATAGAAGCGCGTCAGCCACCAATTCCATACCTAACGTGGAGGGGTATGACAATCCGTTATCTCGGGAGTCGCCAAACATACGGGCATAATCTCCCGAGAGTCGCAGATGAGTCTCTTTGGCGGCGAGATTATATCTGAGGTGGCGCACACCCAAGTCGGCGCTCCAACGGTTGCGATCGGCTTCGCCGCCGGCAGAGGGGATTGAGGCGTAACCCACCCGGGCAGAGAAATCATTGACCACGCGCTCGGGCAGTTTCGGAGCATCGCGCAGCGGAGCATCCGCCGCGCCGCCGGCGAGGGGTGTCATAGCGGGACGCAGACCGTAGTAATTGAAATAACCGAACCGATAGTCCACGGCTGCGTGCAACTCCCCTCCCTCATTGATTCTTTCGGTCCAGTCGAGTCCTATACTTTCCTGATATGAGAATCGCCGGGGAGCCTTCTCCCCTGCCTCTTTATAATCATCTTTATAGGGGTGCCAGAGCGAGGTAGAGGCATGGCGCAAATGGAAGTTGAGTGTCCGGGTGTGATTATTGAGGATAGTCACTCCGGCGGCGAGCCTGCTGTTGAGCCAGGACCCTATGGCGAGCGATAGATAGCCGCGAGGTACGCCTCCCGGGCGGCACGCGCCGTAGGATGTGGCGGGGATTGCCATTGAGGACGGCACGAATTCGGCATCCACTCCCTGCAGGGCATAGGGGATATCGCTCGGAGGAGTGGCAGGACGTATGCGCCGGGGCAGGCTGCCCAGTTTATCGGGATAAAGAATCTCCTTCTGATACTCACCGCGCACCTGCACAGACTCCTTCAACTGAGCACCTGCCGCCAAGGGCATAACCGCCACGGCGGCAGTGAGCGCATATTTATTGATTTTATTTATTGAAATCACAAGTAAGTCTATTTTTAAGTAAGTATTTATTTGTTATTTACCCAGGCGGGCGGAGCAGGCGCGCCGGATATCATCTTCATTGCCGGGATAGTTGCGTTGCAGACTGCGCAGATACTCCTCGGAAGTGTACTTATCCCCCATCGCCGCGTAGGCATCGGCGATGACGATGAATCCGCGCGCCACCCAGTAATTATGTTCCGAACCGGATGAGGTGAATTCCTCCATCAGTTCGAGAGCCTCTTTGTTGCGTCCGGTCTCGATAAGATGTTCGCCCAGTGCCACCGCACTGCGAGCGCCGAATTCGGAGAAGGGGTTGGCGGCGAGTTCGCGCAGGCGGCGCTCAGCCTGATTGCGTACGGCTGCTGACTTATCGCTGAGGCGTCCTTCGTTGATATAGAAGTCAGCCTCCTCGATTACGTCGGCAGACGCACCTCCCGATTCGCGCAGTCTGCGGGCGTAATCGGCGCGGACGCCGGAGTTATCAGCCATGCGCATTATGCCGATGTAGGCATCTGTGGCGTATTCCGCGCCGCCGGTCTTCTCCAGTTCGCGATAAGCCGCGAGTGCGTTCTGCTTGTCGGCGGCATCCTGATAGTGACGTCCGAGGGTGAGCCACGCCTCGGCATTGTGCGCACCGCCGGGATAATCCTTAAGATATTTTTTCACTCCCTCTAATTTGCCATCCGCCAAGTAGTTGCGTTCGGCAGCCTCGTATGAGAGATTCTCCATCTCCACGGCATCGATCGAGAAGCCGGGTACGGAGCGTAGGAACTGCGCATACTCCCGGAGTTCCTGGCGATCGGCATAATATTCACGGAGAGCCTTATCAGCAAGGCGCGCCTCAGCCGATGAGGGCTGCATCGTGAGTATCTCCTTATACGCCATCACGGCACCCTCCTTATCGCCCGAATCCATCAGCGCCGAAGCCATGCCGAGTCGCGCGTGGGCGGATGAAGCGTCAGAGGGATATCGGCTGAGCATTCGCGAATACACCGCAGCCGCCTCGGCGTTGCGTTCGGTAGCCACGTAGGTCTCAGCAAGTTCGTTGAGCGCGTTGGGCATCCACTTTGAGGATGAGAATTCAGTCTCCATACGCCGGAGTTCGGAAATCTTTTCATTCAGGTTCCCCTCTATGCCGAGTATCTGGGCATAGCGGTATATGGCGTAATCCGCACCGTACCCTCCGCTGCGCAGGGCGGCGAAATCACTCTTGGCATCCTTATATTTTCCGGCATAATACTTGCAGTCTGCCACTCTCAGGCGCGCGTCGCGCTTCATATCTTCCGGAATATCCACCGATGACGATAGCATCCGGCTGAAGGTGGAGGATGCACCGTCGAATTTATTCAGCCGCAACTGAGCATACCCCATGTTATAGAGCAGATGCACCAGATTGTTGCCGGCACGCCCCGTGGCGAGCACATCCTTATACTGCTTCTCCGCCCCTTTGAAATCGCTGGATTCATAGAGAGCGTCGGCAAGCCAAATACCTGCCTGCGCCTTCACGTCGGCATCGCCGCCGTTGATAGCCACGCACTCGCGCAGATATTCGAGAGCGGTGGAGAGTTTTCCTGCCGAGAGAGCCGAACTGCCCCCCGAATAGAGTATGCTCTGCAGCAACAGCGTATCCGATTTGGAGAGATGGCGTATCTTGCGTATCACTCTCAGAGCCTCGGCATAGTTGCCGTCGTTATAATACAATGTGGCGAGATGACGCTCGATCACGGGAGCATAATCCGAATTGGGATAATTCCGGATAAACTCCTCAAGCATCTTCACATTGGAATCGAAGGGTATGTTGCCGCCGCGGGTGCGGGCAGCCACATAGTTATAGAGAGCCGTCTCAGCCAGATGGTTGTCATAGTTCATGTTGTAGGCGCGCTCGAAATTCATCGCGGCGACCGACACGTCGTTGCGTCCGGCGGCTATCTGCCCTAAATATAGAGCGGCACCTTGTCCGATAGCGTCGCGGTCCTCAGCCACACGTGAGAAGCACTCCTCTGCATCGGCGGTGAGATTGGCGTCATACAGACACACACCCAGAGCATACAGCGCATCATGCATGGCGTTATCACCAGCATCTTCCACATATCGGCGGAGCACCGGGAGGGCTCGCTGCAGATCATGCGTCTCATACAGGCTCATGCCGAGAATACGCCCGGTGGGGAGAAGGAGTTCGGAGGTATCGTCAGGGCAATCGCCGCCATTGGCTGCGCGGCGTGTTATTCCGCGACGCGACACTCCCCCCTCATTATAGCCGTTATCCTCCAGGAGTCGCGAGGCAATGGAGGCAGCCCGATCCCAGTCGCTCCGGCGGAAATATAGTTGCGCCAGATAATAATCAGGCACGATTCCGCTATCGGCGTATCCGCCGGGCATCGACCCGATGAGTCTGCTCACCTCCGTAAACTCGCGCATAGCCTCCTCATCGCGGCCATCCACATAGTCGAGATAAGCCTTATAATATCTTACGGGGATACCGTATCGACCGGCGGTGGAGATATTCTTCAATTCCGCACGGGCTTCGCTGAAGAATCCGCACTTTATCATGCAGAGGGCCTTGCGATACGCCAACTGTTCGCGCAAATCGGCATCGAGCGAGGTGGCGGCGATGGTGTTGTATTGCTGCAACGCCTCGCTCCAGTCGTGGGCATAGAAGTAGAAGTCCGCCCTCAGCAATCGGGCTTCCTCCACATTCTCGCCGGCAGGCCAGGCGTTGATGTAGTCTGTGAGCAGAGGGAGAGCCCGCTCATCGGCGGTGTGGAAACAGGAGGCACCGAGCAGAAACACGAATTCGCGTGCCGCCGCGGGCGAAAGCGGCGTCTTCAATGCCGCCTGCATAGCCGAGAGTTGATCGATGACCCCTTTATAGTTGGCTGCCTCATACATGGCGCGTGCCTCGGCAAGTTCGGCGCTGAGCGATGCCGAAGCCGTAGCCACCGGAGCGCCGGGCACCATCACCGCCGGGCTGGAGGGAATCACCCCCGCGTGAGAACTCAGCAGGGAGCCCGCCAATGATGCGCACACCAATAAACCCTTTAATCTTTTATCCTTAATGTCACTCATAATTCAATGTTTCAACTCATCTTGATTTCGATTGCCGGCCATCACCGCGCGCCTTGTGCGCGGCGGCAGTCCGGCAGGTTGTTAACGGCTGCGTGAGCCAATCAATGTGTCGACAATTCGTCGCGGCGTTATGCCGTGCAGGCAGTGATAGTCGCCGCGCCGGCATTTGCGGTCGCCGAATACCGAACACGGGCGGCACGTCATGTCGAGTTGTATTATATCCTCATCCTTTACCCCGAGCGGTTTGAAACCGCAATAGGGATGTGTGGCGCCCCATACGCTCACCACCCTTGTGCCTGCCAATACGGCGAGGTGCATATTGGCGGAGTCCATCGAGAGCATCACGTCGCAGTGGGCTATCAGTGCCAGCTCGGCAGGTATGCCTATGGCCGCCGCTGCCATATTGACTATGCGCGCGCCGGCTTCCGGATAGATTTCCATAGCCCTGGCGCGCCATCCTTCTATCACACCTGTCTCCTTCTCTCCGAAGCCGAAGATAAAGAGTTTCACCCCTTCATGCTCCATCAGCGATAGAATCACCTTCTCCATCAGGGGCGCAGGATATATCTTCCCTTCGTGGCGCGCGAAGGGTGCGATTCCGATCCAGTATTCCCCTCCCTGCTTGGGCTCGCTGACGCCGGCAAACACCCCGGCATCCGGCAGCGAGGGGAAGAGAGACCTGAACTTATTCTTCCCCGCCACACCCCCTGCCTCCAGGGCATCGGCATAGCGCAGACCCATCGGGCGCTGAGCCACGAGATATTTGCGGTTGCGACGCGTAAGGCGCCGCCGACCGCTGCGATTCTTCCGGACCTTTACCACCTTTACTCCCCTCATGCGGAAGAAGAGGCGCAGCAACTGAGTGCGCAACACATCATGCAGATCCACATATACCCCGATATTATATCGGCGGCGCAGTTCGCGGCAGAGCCGGTAAATTCCCTGCGGACCCTTATAATCGTCCGTATTGACGGAATGGAGTATGAGATTGGGAGGACGATTTATAAAAATCGTGGCGGGATGCTTGCGTGTGAGCAGTATGAAACGCCGCCCCGGTTCTGACAGACAAGCGTCATAAATCGGGGCGAGCGTCATAGCCACGTCGCCTAAAGCCGAAAACCGGCTGATCAGCACGTCACGTTGTTCCGTAGCGGCGGAGTCGCGACTCATATAAATTATTTCTTATAAAGCACCGGATTGGTGGCGGGGTCATTATACATTTTCATCTGGCGGTAGACCTTCATATACTTGCGGCCTGCGGCGATGTCGGTGAGCAGGGAGTCGATGGCGGCGGTGAGGTCGACCTGCTGTTCGAGCAATACCGCCAATTTGGCGGCGCAACGCGCCTTATGCTCTTCGGAGGCATCGGGGCGTTCGGCTTCCTCGCGCATGTGCCATATCTTGAGGGCGAGAATCGACAGGCGGTCGAGCGCCCACGCAGGCGATTCGGTATTGATCGTGGCATCGGGGAGCGGAGTCACACCGGCATACTGCACATCGCGCAGGTATGAGTCGAGTTGCTCCACCATGTCGGTGCGCACCTGATTGGAGCGGTCGATGCGGCGCTTGAGCGCGAGGGCTGCCACAGGGTCTATCTCCGGGTCGCGGATGATGTCTTCAAGGTGCCACTGCACGGCATCCACCCAGTTTTTTTCATACAGAGTGGCCTCGATCGAACCCGCGGGATAGGGATTCTCCACAGCGTGGTCGATATCATCATAGCGGTGATAATCCTGTACGGAGCGGGCAAATATATCGAAAGATTCTTTTGCAGTCATATATTCTATATTTTTTTAAAGAGGCACCCGGCTTCCACCGGGAACCTATAATAAAGAAAAAGCATTTCCGGATTTCTGATAGCGCGAAGCCGCTCAGTTCAAAAGCAAGGCTTTTGCTCAAAAAGCCGGGTTATTTCTCCTTGAGATATTCATCTATCGCTTTGGCGGCTTTGCGACCGGCTCCCATGGCGAGAATCACGGTTGCGGCGCCGGTGACGGCATCTCCGCCGGCGAATACGCCGGGGCGGGTGGTGCGTCCCTCTTCGTCGGCCACGATGCAGCCGCGGCGGTTGGTGTCAAGTCCGCCGGTGGTGGATTTTATCAGCGGGTTGGGACTCGTGCCGAGAGCCATGATCACCACATCGCAGTCGATGGTGAATTCGCTCCCTTCTTTCACTATGGGTGAGCGGCGACCCGATTCGTCCGGTTCGCCGAGTTCCATTTCCACACATTCTATGCCTGTGACGTTCCCCTTCTCATCGCCCAGGACGCGCACGGGGTTGGTGAGCATACGGAACACTATCCCTTCCTGGCGGGCATGGTGCACCTCCTCGACGCGGGCGGGGAGTTCCGCCTCCGAGCGGCGATATACGATCACGGCTTCCGCTCCGAGACGGCGGGCGGTGCGCACGGCATCCATAGCCACATTGCCACCCCCCACGATAACGGCGCGGCGCCCGGCAAATATCGGAGTGTCGTATTCCTCATCGTAGGCGTGCATGAGGTTGGCACGGGTGAGGAATTCATTGGCTGAGAATACTCCGTTGAGGTTCTCACCCTCGATGCCCATGAAGCGCGGCAGTCCGGCTCCCGAACCGATAAATACGGCATCGTAGCCCTCGCGGTCGAGCAGATCGTCGATGGTCATGGTGCGCCCGATGATAACGTCGGTCTCTATCTCCACGCCGAGATTCTTGACAGCCTCAACCTCCTTGGCGACGATGCGCTCCTTTGGCAGACGGAATTCGGGGATGCCGTAGACGAGCACACCTCCCACTTCGTGGAGCGCCTCGAAAATCTTCACTGCATATCCCATGCGGGCAAGGTCGGAGGCACACGCCAGTCCGGCAGGACCCGACCCTACCACCGCCACTTTCTTGCCGTTAGGCTCGGGGAGCACCACGGTCTGCTCTTCGGGGTGACTGATGCTCCAGTCGCCCACGTAGCGTTCGAGTTTGCCGATGCTCACCGGCTCGGACTTTATGCCGAGCACGCAGGCACCTTCGCACTGCGATTCCTGCGGGCACACACGTCCGCAGACGGAGGGGAGACTGCTGTCGGCACCGATTATGGCGGTGGCACCTGCCACGTCGCCGGCAGCCACACGGGCTATGAAGCCCGGGATATCTATATGCACCGGACATTTCTCCCGGCAGCGTGCTATCTTGCAGTTGAGACAGCGGGAGGCTTCCAGTTCCGCCTCTTCGCGGTTATAACCGAGGCATACCTCTTCGAAATTGCCGGCTCTCACCAGCGGGTCCTGTTCGCGGACCGGAGTACGCGGTATTCTATTAGCCATGGCATTTACATTTTTCGTTTGCTGAATGTGTCTTGGGGGATTCACGATACATATTCTGGCGTCGCATAGCCTCGTCGAAGTCTACGAGATGGCCGTCGAATTCCGGACCCTCCACACAGGTGAAGCGTGTCTGGCCGTCGACGGTGACGCGGCAGGCACCGCACATCCCGGTGCCGTCGACCATCAGGGCGTTGAGCGATACCATCGTGGGGATGGCATACTCCTTGGTGGCGAGCGCCGCGAATTTCATCATTATCATGGGACCGATTATAACGCAGCGGTCGAATTTATAGCCATCTTCTTCGATGAGTTTCTTCATCAGCCCTGTCACCATGCCGTGATAGCCCGCCGAACCATCGTCGGTGGCGAGGTGCACGTTAGCCACTTTCTTCATCTCATCCACGTAGGTGAAGAGGTCTTTGTTGCGCGCTCCGATGATTACGTCCGGAGTGACGCCGTGCTCGTGAAGCCACTTGGCCTGGGGATATACCGGGGCTGTGCCCACTCCTCCCGCTACGAATAGAATCTTAGAGCGGCGGAGTTCCTCTTCGTCGAGGTCGAGAAGATCCGAGGGGCGACCGAGCGGACCGGCGAAGTCGAGAAAAGCATCCCCTTCCTGAAGTTGATTGATCTTCTCGGAAGATTTTCCTACCGTCTGGGTCACGATGGTGATCGTGCCCTCCTCGCGGTCATAGTCGCAGATGGTGAGGGGGATGCGCTCGGAGTGGCCGTCGACGCGCACGATGACGAACTGACCCGGCTGAGCCGACTCCGCCACTCGCGGCGCCTTGACGCGCATCTCGGTGATATTGGGCGATAATTGACGCCTGCTGATAATGCTAAACATGATGTCAGATTTATTTTGTCATTATATTCTGGCCGCGACAGTCCGGAAAACCCCTTCCGCACCGGCAGCAAACCTTCCCGACGACCATATTACGATGCAATATGCGCCGCCGCGATTGAAAATTTTTCTCAAATATAAGATAAATTTGTCATTCACACAAATTTAAACTATATTTGCAGTTAATAATCGTGACGTCGGGAGCCGGTCTCCGGACGACACGTAATGCGTCATTGCGTGACGCTAACTTCATTTATAGATATAAACATCAGAAAATCAATATATTAAATAAATTCTGGGCTTTATGGCTACAAATCTTTTCGATAAAGTGAGCGAAGACATCCGCTCGGCAATGCTCGCCCGCGACAAAGTGCGCCTCGAAGCGCTCCGCGGCATGAAGAAAGAATTCCTTGAGGCTAAGACCGCTAAGGGAGCCAATGGTGAACTTTCCGATGATACCGCACTGAAAATTATGGTGAAGATGGTGAAGCAGCGCAAGGAAAGTGCCGAAATCTACATCGCTAACGCGCGTCAGGAACTCGCCGATAATGAATTGGCTGAGGCCGCCGTAATCGAGGAATATCTACCCAAACAACTCTCGCCCGAAGAACTCGAAGCCGAACTTAAGGCCATAATCGCCGAGACCGGCGCCACCTCAATGGCGCAGATGGGCAAGGTGATGGGTATCGCATCAAAACGCCTCGCCGGCCGCGCCGAGGGTAAGGCCATCAATGCCATGGTGAAGTCTCTCCTGTCTTAAGATTTTTTTCTCTCTTATTTATAACCCGAACCGGAGGTGAAGGGTGCCCGCCAACGTAACCCCGAACCCTAAAAATCATTCATAGCAAGTGCTTACATTACAACTCATAAAGGAGAATCCCGAATTTGTGATCGAACGCCTCGGCGTGAAGGGATTCGACGGCCGCGCCGTCATCACTGAAATTCTGGAAATCGACAGCGAACGCCGGCGTCTGCAGGCTCAGACCGATTCCGATGCCGCCGAACTCAAGAAATTGGCAGCCGCCATCGCGCTCCATTACAAAAACGGCGAGAAGGAGGAGGCTGAGAAAGCCAAGGAGGAAGTGGCGCGCCTCAAGGGAGCCACAAAGGGGCTGCAGGATCGCCTCGAAGAGTGCCGTACTAAAGTGACTGACCTCCTGCTGACTGTGCCCAACATCCCCTGCGCCGACGTGCCTCTCGGTCTCACGGCTGAAGATAACGTGGTGGAAGCCAACGGCGGCCCGATGACCGATCTCACCGAAGTCGCCCTCCACCACAGGGAACTCG